>JAZKFK010000436.1:0-6656 GCA_040386475.1 Pseudomonadota bacterium
TCGCGTCGATTGCTCTGGGCGGGTGCGCCTCGACCTACAGCGCCTCTGCCGGTCCGATCGACAGCGAGGATTTTGGTGAGGCCAACCGGCAGACCTATGCCGCGATGATCATCAATCCAGATCCGCAATATTCCGAGCCAATGCGTACCAGTGCTGAACAGGCTTCAAATGCCGCTGAGCGATATCGCGAAGGTGAGGTAAAACAGCCTGAGCGCATCAGCAGTACCGAAAGTGCCTCCGAGTAACCCTGCAAACTGGACAAGGACATGACGAGGTTTTTGAGCAAGTACCGGAGTGATGAAAGCGGCGCGATTGCTGCGATCTACGCTATGGCCTTGTTCGGCCTTGTCGGCATCGCCGGGGTCGGTTGGGACTATGGCCGGATGATGGCCATGGACAGCGAGCTGCAGAACGCCGCTGACCAGGCGGCCCTTGCGGCGGCAACCCAGTTGAACGGGCGCGCTGGCGCCATTACGCGCGCCGAAGCCGCAGCCCGCACCTACCTCGGCACAGCCACCAGTGACTATGTCAACGTCACCCGCATGGCCAACGATGGTGATGGCCGGGCGATCAGCGATCTCTCGTTCACTTTTTATGATAGCTACAACTCGGTAACAGATACCTTCGGAACGGTGACTACCGTCGATGCCGCAGCCAAAGTTGTGCGGGTTGTGGTCAATGGCCGCGAAGCCTTTTTTGCGCTGACGCCGATTGTCGGCCTTATTTCATCCGGCGACATTGCCGCCGATGCGGTGGCAGGGCTGGAAGCGGCCGCATGCAACGTGCCGCCGTTGATGTTCTGTGCGCCGAGTGGGAATGCAGACTTTCCCGGTACTGGTGATATCGGCAAGGCATTGGACTTGCGCGAGCACCCCCAGGGATCGGCGCAATTCACCCCCGGTAATTTCGACTTGCTGCAAATTGCCTACGACAACGTCTCAACGAGCGATGGTAACCGCACTCTGGGGCTGAATTCGGATTTCCTAGGCTGCACGGGAGCCCAGATCCTCACGCGCCCAGGGTCGCGCACGCCAGAAACTGAAGCCATCAACACCCGTTTCGACGTCTACCCGAATAGCCCGCAATATGCCTGCCAGCCGGGAAACGGCAATTTTTGTCCGGCGCAGGTCGTCCGCAGTGATTATGTCCGGCGAATTACGATTTCCGGGAACGGCGGAGGGAATGGGAATGGGAATGGGAATGGAAACGGGAATGCCCCGCCTACCTGTGCAACTGCCACTTCGTCGCAATACGACGTGATTCCCGCCTCAAGTCTTCCAGCCACGAATACAATCTCTGACCAGCGCCTCCCTCTTGATACCTGCCAAACGCTTGGTCTGGCAGGTTGCTTGAGTTTTGGCGACGGAGTGTGGCCGGTCGAAACCTACATGAACAACGTCCACGGGATTTCTTCCACGGCTGCGACCGGGATCGATGCAAACGGCAACGGTCGGATCACACGATACGAAGTTTACAACTGGGAGCGCGCGAATTCTGCGTACCGCCAATCTCGGCAAATTGGCCCCGCCATCGTATCAGGAAACGGCAATAGTCAGAGCACGACTTTATATTGCACGCACCCTACTCCGAAGAATACGGCTGTCGTTCCGTCTGCAACGCAAAAGGATCGTCGCGTTGTAACCGTGGCATCGGTCGATTGCACGGGGCAATCGGGTCGCTTTCCCATCACCACTATCAGGTGGGTCGACTTGTTCCTGCTGGGTCCGGTAACCGGTTCCACCGGCAGCGCGGAATTGCGTGCCGAGGTAATCGGCCCCGCGCGCCGCGCCGATGGCGGCACTGGATTCCAGAATTTCGGCCGCAACAAGCCGGTGCTGCTGCGATGATCGGCCGGTTCATCCGCGACACTAGGGCAGCGGCGGCGGTCGAGTTTGTTCTCGCCTTGCCGATGATGCTTGCCCTGTTGTTCGTGGGCCTTGAAGCCGGGCATTTCTTCTGGACCGAGCACAAGTTGGTTAAGGCCGTGCGCGACGGGGCCCGTTTCGCCGCGCGGGCGAACATCGAAGATGTGTGTGCCATCGGCTTGAATGGTGTCTTGACCAATGACCTCGATCCCGGGCTGCTGTCCGACATCCAGACGCTGACTGTGACCGGCCAAATTCTCAACACGGGCCAACAGGCATCCACCTTACCGCGTCCCAAAGTGCCCGGATGGGCCTCGACGGATGTGGTGGTGACGCCGGGTTGCGGAGACTTTGTGGCGACCGGCATTTATGAAGACCTCGGCTCGGCGGCCGCCTTAATCACCGTCTCGTCAGGGCCGGTCCCTTATCCGTCCATTCTGAATGGCCTGGGCGTACTTGATCGCACTTTCCTCATTGAAGCGGACGCATCCGCTGCGGTCACGGGGATCTGATGGCCATGCTACAGCGCTTCATCCGGCATGCGGGTGCCAGCACAGCGGCAGAATTTGCCCTGGTCTTGCCCACAGCGCTGCTGCTGCTGTTCGGCATCATTGATGTGGGCCGCTATGCCTGGCAGTTGAACGAGTACGAGAAGGCCACACAAATGGCTACGCGCATGGCGGTTGTGACCGACATCGCCTCAACGGGGCTCGCGAGTTCTACCCTGACATACGTGGGCAATACCTCTTGCGGCGCGGCATTGGTAGCGGGGCAGCGAATCTGTTCGGAAGCCCTGGGCACGATCACTTGCACATCCACTGCGTGCAGCTGCACCGGAAACTGCCCTACCAGCTTCAGCACCCAGGTGGTCACTGCCGCGATGCAGCGCATCGTGGGCCGCGTTCAACAATTCCAGCCACGGGTGGCCGCAAACCAGGTCACTGTCGAGTACCGCGGTTCTGGCATTGGCTATGCGGGCGATCCCAAAAAGCCGGAAATATCCCCGATCGTCACCGTCCGGGTCAGCAATGCCCGCTATGAAGCAATCACCTTGTCGCCCGTTGGCGGCACGGTTGCGCTGCCAGATTTTTCCTATTCCCTGACCCTTGAGGACGGGCTGGGCGCAGCTTCCGGATAACCATCACCATGAACGATCCAACCATCATCCTTGCACGGGAAACCAACTTGCCTTCCTCTCTCAGGTGCCTTGTCGCCGCGCGTCCCGCGGTTTTGCAGTCGCTTCAGGATGCGCCCGATGCGGGCCTGTCCGGATTGATCGACATGCACCCGGTAGAACTGGCTGCACCGATCGCGCCAGGCGCCCTTGCGACCTGCCGCTGCATCTTCCTCGAGGTTGACCCCGCCGTGGGTATGTCGATCAAGCGGCTGGAAGATCTCCGGCGGGACCGCCCCGATCTGATCGTGGTGGCGATTGTCGATCAGCCAGAGCTGCAGTTGGTCCGCTCGCTGATGCGATCGGGCGTGCGCGATGTGATTGGCACACCTTTGCGCGCCTCCGAAGTGGCCTCGATCCTGTTCGATGTCGCTGCAAGCCTTAAGATCGAGAAAGCGAATTTGGCACCGGTGGTCGGCCTTGCCAGCCCCACCGGCGGCGCTGGTGCGACCACCTTGATCACTCATCTTGCCGCGGCATGGACCCGCAATGCTCCGGGCAAGACCTGCTGTATCGTAGATCTGGATATCCAGTACGGTGACGTCGCCAACTATTTTGGCATTTCGCCGAAGAGCTCGATCATTGACCTGCTGGAAGCGGGCGATCGGCTCGATAGTGTGATGATCCGGAATACGGCAACCGCATCGGGCAGGGGGCCCTCGGTCCTTGCAGCACCAGCAGAACTTGGGCCATTGGAAGTGGTGGCTATCGCCGGCCTGCAGCGCCTGCTGCAGCTCTGCCGGTCCGAATATGACCTCGTATTACTCGACCTGCCTTCCAGCTGGACCAACTGGGTGATGTCGACCATTGTCGATTGCAGTCTGGTCCTCCTGCTGACCGAACCTTCGCTGCACTCGATCCGTCGGACGAGGCGCTGCTTGGACCTGCTCGATGAAGTGGGCGTGCCGACCAACCAAACCGGACTGGTGGTTAACAACGTGCAGCGCAGGTTCCTGCGGCAGATTGACGTGAGTGACGTTGAAGCGACCTTGCAGCGACCGATAGTCGGCACCATCCCGCGTGACAGCGAGACATTGTCCAAGGCGCAGGATCAGGGCCTGTTGCTGGATGAGGTGGCGCGCAAGACGCCGTTTTCCGCAGCGATCGACGATCTGGCCATCAGGTTGCAGGAAAGGATCGCGGTGTTGTCGGCATGAAATGGTCCCTGAAGCCTTCTGTCGAAACGGCGCAGCCTGACGCCGAGGATAATGCCCCTTTTGACCTGCCTGCAGCAGACCTGTCGGTAGCAACCGCCGACGATCACGCCATAAGACGCATGATCGACAACAAGGTGGCGATCCACCAATTGCTGCTCGAAAAGCTGAATCTCTCAGCGCTGGACAAGGTCCAGCCTTCGCAGATCCGGCAGGAAATCTCGGAGATCATTACCGAATGGCTGCGCGAGAACACCGAGGTCCTCAACCGGACCGAGCGCGAGGCATTGATCGATGACGTTCTCAACGAATTGATGGGGCTGGGCCCGCTCGAACCGTTGCTGCAGGACGATACGATCACGGACATTCTCGTCAACGGGCCGACGACGGTGTTTGTCGAGCGCGGGGGTTTGCTGGAGCGGGTCCACACCCAGTTCCAGGATGATCGCCACCTGATGCGGATCATCCAGAAGATCGTCAGCGCGGTAGGCCGCCGGATCGACGAATCCTCACCCTATGTCGATGCGCGGCTGGCGGACGGTTCGCGCGTCAATGCCATCGTCCACCCACTGGCGGTAGACGGGGCGCTGCTGTCGATCCGCAAGTTTGCTCGCAAACGCATCGGAATCGAGCGGCTGATCGAATACGGAAGCTTGCCAGAGCCGATGGCCCGGATGCTCGAGGCGATCGTGCGATCGCGCCGGAACGTGCTGATTTCCGGCGGTACCGGGTCGGGCAAGACAACCTTGTTGAATGCGATGTCAGCCTACATCGGCAACCGCGAGCGTATCGTTACGATCGAGGATAGTGCCGAGTTGCAGTTGCAGCAGGAACACTTGGCTCGTCTGGAGACCCGACCAGCCAATATCGAGGGGCGAGGCGAAGTTACGCAGCGTGAACTGGTCAAGAACGCCCTGCGCATGCGGCCTGATCGCATCATCGTGGGCGAGGTGCGTGCCGGTGAAGCCTTCGATATGCTCCAGGCCATGAACACCGGCCATGACGGATCGATGACCACCGTCCATGCGAACACCCCGCGTGACGCCTTGGCGCGCATCGAACAGATGATTGGCATGAGTGGTATCGACATGCCAACGCGGTCCGCTCGGGCGCAGATCGCATCGGCGGTAAACGTGGTTATCCAGGTTGCACGACTGGCGGATGGTCGGCGGCGCGTGGTCAGCTTGTCCGAACTGGTCGGCATGGAAGGCGATACGATCTCGATGCAGGAGATCTATCGCTATCGCATCACTGGGCGCGACAAGGATAACAATGTCATCGGCCAATTCGAAGCAACCGGGATACGTCCCAAGTTCCTCGCCGAGGCTGAAACTTGCGGCGTCCACCTCCCCGCCGAACTGTTCCGTCCTGATCGGGTGCTCGACTGATGGTTGACGCCCTGATCCGCATCGCCCTGCTGGCAGCCATTTTCGGCAGCGTCTTCGTGGCGGTGCAGATTTCACTGAATCTTGCATGGTCGCGGCGGACGTACATGCGCGAAGTCAATCAGCGCTTGCGCTTGTTGAGCCGTGGCTTGTCACGCGAACAGGTAATGATCGAACTGCGCAAGAACGATGTGCGCCTGAACCCGAATTTGCCTTACCCAATCGCGAAGGCATTTTTGATGTTTGAACGCGCGGTGCGGGGATCGGCTATCGCGATTGCGCCCACGCAATTGCTGCTGGTGATGTTGGTGGGATTTGCTGCGGTCCTGTCACTGGTGTTGATTGCCACTGTTCTCGCCGGTCTGGTGATTTCGTCGGGCACGATCGTGATGGCCACTATCTTCGCTGGCTGCCTGTCCATCGCCTTGCCGCTCATGGTGCTCAGCACGCTGGCGCAGCGGCGCCGACGCAAGATGGCCGAGCAGTTTCCGGTGTCACTGGACATCTTCGTACGTGCCCTAAAGGCAGGTCACCCGGTGGCTGGGGCAATCGAACTGCTGACCAAGGAAATGGAAGATCCCATCGGCAGCGAGTTCGGGCTGGTGAACGATGAGATATCCTATGGCGCGGCGCTGACAGAATCGCTGGCGGCTATGGCAGAGCGCTGGGATTCGGACGACATGCGCATGTTTGTGGTCTCGATCTCAGTTCAGAACGAGACCGGTGGCAATCTGGCCGAGATCCTACAGAACCTCGCAGATGTAATTCGCGCGCGTGCCTCGTTGTATATGAAAGTGCGGGCGCTGAGTTCGGAAGGCCGGATGACCGGTTGGATGCTGACAATCCTGCCCGTCGCGACCTTCGTGGGTATGTTCTTGGTCAATCCCGCATTTTACTTGTCGGTGGCTTCGGATTCCATGTTCATCATTGGCGCAATATGTCTGGGCTTCATGTATTTTTGCGGGTTCATCATGATTCGCAAGATGGTGGATATCAAGGTTTAGCCGATGTTCGATCTCTTCATCTCCAGCGACGCGGCGCGCCTGGCCATCCTTCTGGCCATTTTTGCTTTGGTCAC
>JAZKFK010000437.1:0-5139 GCA_040386475.1 Pseudomonadota bacterium
CACGCCTTGGCAAACGCCTTGCGAAGGGGCACATCGCGCGCAATCCAACGATCCCAGTAGGAACATCCCTTCATGTCGCAACTGCCTCTCTCGCTGCTCGACCACGGCCTTGATGATGCCGGGCTGCCGGTGTTCAACCCCGCCACCGGCGACTTGCTGTGCAAGGTGCGCAATTATGCCCCCGGCGAACTGGATGCGATTGTCGCCACCGCAGAGGGCGCTCGCCATGCCTGGTCAGCAGAGACTGCGCGCACTCGCGCCACGGTGCTGCGCCGCTGGTTTGACCTGATCATCCAGCACCGCGAGGAGCTGGCGCTGATCTGCACGCTGGAAGCCGGCAAGCCCTTGTACGAAGCGCGTGGTGAGCTGGATTACGCCGCCAGCTTCGTGGAATGGTTCGGCGAGGAAGCACGCCGCAATTATGGCGAGACGATTCCGGGTTTTGCCAAGGGTAAGGAAATCGTCGTCACCAAGGAGCCGGTGGGCACTTGTGCCGCGATCACTCCGTGGAACTTTCCGCTGACCATGATCACGCGCAAGGCCGCGCCCGCGCTGGCGGTGGGCTGCGCGATGATCATGAAGCCCAGCGAAGCCACGCCGCTGTCCGCGCTGGCGCTGGAGAAGCTGGCGTGGGAGGCGGGCATCCCGCGCGAGGTATTCCGCATCGTCCCCAGCGATGATGCCAAGGGCGTGGGCGAGGTGTTCTGCACCCATCCCACCATCCGCAAGATCAGCTTCACCGGCTCTACCAGGATCGGCAAGCTGCTGCTGACGCAGGCGGGCAATACCGTGAAGCGCGCCAGCATGGAACTGGGCGGCAATGCGCCCTTCATCGTGTTCGCCGATGCGGACATGGAAGCCGCAGTGGACGGTGCCATGATCGCCAAGTTCCGCAATGCGGGGCAGGCCTGTATCGGCACCAACCGCCTGCTGATCCAGCGCGAGGTACACGACGAATTCGTGGAGCGCCTGGTGGCCAGGACGCGGGCGCTGAAGGTGGGTAACGGGCTTGATCCCGAAAGCCAGATTGGCCCGCTGATCACCGAGAAGGCCCTGCTGGGAGTGCAGAGTCTGGTCGATGGCGCGCTGGCCGAAGGGGCGAGCTTGGCCTGCGGGGGCAGCCGACACAATGCAGGCGCGCAGTTCTACACGCCGACCGTGCTGACCGGCGTGACACAGGATATGGCGATTGCCCAGCAGGAGATCTTCGGCCCGGTCGCCTCGGTGATGAGTTTTGCCGATGAGGATGAAGCGCTGCGTATCGCCAATGATACCCGGTATGGCCTCGCCAGCTACTTCTACACCCGCGACGTGGCTCGGGCCGCGCGCGTGTTCCGCAAGCTGGAATACGGCATGGTGGCGCTCAATGAAGGGCTGTTGGGCACCGAGGTCGCGCCGTTTGGCGGGGTCAAGGAAAGCGGGCTGGGCCGCGAAGGTTCGCATCACGGGATGGACGAATATCTCGAGCTTAAATACCGTCTGATCGGCGGGCTGGGCTAACCAGCCGCACAACGGGTCGCGCAATGGGGGAGAAAACGATGGGTTTGCGCCACTGGTACGATGAAACGATTTTGCCGAAGATTGTCGGCGCAGGATGCGGTTCCGATGAAGTAACCGAACTGCGCCGCCACGTGGCGCCGCTGGCGCGAGGGGCGGTGTTCGAGCTGGGTTGCGGGGGTGGTTACAACCAGCAGTTGTACGATACCGCTGCAGTAACCAGCTTTGCCGGACTGGACCCCAATGGCGCGCTGCTCGATGCAGCGCGCGCACGCGCGGCGGAGAAGGGCTGGGCGGCTGACATTCGCCAGGGCGTGGGTGAGGCAATTCCGTTTGCCGATGCCAGTTTTGATACCGTGGTGTGTACTTACACGCTGTGCTCGGTGGACGATCCCAAGCGAGTGCTGGCTGAAATGCGGCGCGTGCTGAAGCCCGGCGGTACACTGATCTATCTGGAACACGGGCGCGCGCCCGATCCCGCATTGCAGAAGTGGCAGCGCCGGATCGAGCCGGTGTGGCGCAAGCTGATGGGCAATTGCCACCTGACGCGGCCGATTGGCGAGGCGATTGCCCCGGCAGGCTTCACTGTGCAGCCGAAAGGCCAGGAATACTTCGCCGGCATGCCCAAGTGGGCAGGGTGGATGGAATGGGGCGTGGCCGTGAAGACGGGCGACTAGTCCACGCTTCACCCTTAGACTGAAACGAAGAGCCCGGCGCCACTGGTGTGACGCCGGGCTCTTCGTGTTTCGGCTAGAGATTACTGGCCGAAGGTGCGCTGCCACCAGCCACCACGGCGAGGTTCGCCGTCGGTGGGTGCGCTAGCCTCGGGCTCCTGTGTGGCCGGAGCCTCGGCGTCCTCGGCCTTGGCCTTGGCCCGGCGCGGGGCGCGCTTGGGCTTGGCAGGCACTTCCTCAGCAGCTTCGGCTTCGACCACCGGAGTGGCTTCGGCCGGGGCTTCCGGTTCAGCGACCACATCGGCCTTCTTGGCGCGGCTGCGACGCTTGGGAGCAGGCGCTTCCTCGACGGCAGCAGGGGCTTCCTCGACCGGGGTCGCGGCTTCCTCGGCTACCGGCTCGGCATCCTCGGCCACCTTCTTGCTGCGGCTGCGACGCTTGGGCTTGGGTGCTTCCTCGCCTTCTGCTTCCACTGCGGGAGCTTCCGCTTCCGGAGCTTCATCGGTTGCAGCTTCACCGGCTTCGTCGTCAGCACCGTGTTCTGCGCCTTCGCCTTCGCCACCCTCACGCCGACGACCGCGGCCACGGCCACCACGACGGCGACGCTTCTTGGGCCGGTCGCCATCGCGGGCTTCCTCATCACCGTCGGGAGCGGTGCGCGGCTGGTCGTCGCCTTCGCCTTCGTTGTCGCCTTCGCTATCGGCATCGCGCGGTTCGGCATCGCTGCCTTCCTCGCGCCCGCCTTCCTCACGATCGCCACGATTGCGGCCACCACGGCGGCGGCGGCGCTTGTTGCGATCACGGCCTCCACGATCATCGCCATCGCGATCCTCGCGGTCACGCGGGCGGCGCTCTTCGACTGCTTCTTCCTCGTCCTCGTCCTCTTCGATCTCGTCGTCGAGGTCATCTTCCTCGGCGAACACGATCGGTTCGAACTTGGGCGGCTCGGTCGGGCGCGGGCCGGACGAGAGCACGCGCATCTTGGCGCCTTCGTCCTCGCCTTCGGGCACGATCTGCACGATCACGCCATAGCGGTGCTCGATCTCGCCCAGATCAGCGCGCTTGGCGTTGAGCAGGTAGATCGCCGCCTCGGTGGAGGCATAAAGCGTGATGATGGTGCCCTTGCCCTTGGCAGCCTCATCCTCGATCAGCCGCAGGGCCGACAGGCTGGCGCTGCTGGCGGTACGGACCAGGCCAGTGCCATCGCAGTGCGGGCACGAGCGCGTGGTGGCTTCCAGCACGCCAGTGCGCAGGCGCTGGCGGCTCATTTCCATCAGCCCGAAGCCCGAGATGCGGCCCACCTGGATGCGCGCGCGGTCGTTCTTCAGCGAATCCTTCATCGTCCGCTCAACCTTGCGGATGTTGGAGGTGTGCTCCATGTCGATGAAGTCGATCACCACCAGCCCGGCCATGTCACGAAGGCGCAACTGGCGGGCGATTTCCCGCGCGGCTTCAAGGTTGGTGTTGAGCGCGGTCGCCTCGATCCCGTGCTCCTTGGTGGAACGGCCCGAGTTGATGTCGATCGACACCAGTGCCTCGGTCGGGTTGATCACCAGGTAGCCGCCGCTCTTCAGCTGCACCACCGGGTCATACATCGCCGAAAGCTGGTCTTCCGCACCATAGCGCTGGAACAGCGGCACGGGATCGGAATAGGCCTTCACCCGGCGCACGTGGCTGGGCATCAGCAGTTTCATGAAATCGCGGGCGGCGCGGTATCCGGCTTCGCCCTCGACCACCACTTCCTCGATCTCGCGGTTGTAGATGTCGCGGATGGCGCGCTTGATTAGGTCGCTGTCCGAATGGATCGCGGCGGGCGCGCTGGAGGACAGCGTGACTTCGCGAATACCGTCCCACAGGCGGGCGAGGTAATCGAAATCGCGCTTGATCTCGGTCTTGTTGCGCTGGAGGCCAGCAGTGCGCACGATCAGGCCCATGCTGCGCGGCAGGGTCAGTTCATTGACGATCTGCTTCAGGCGCTTGCGGTCGGCCCCGCTGGAAATCTTGCGCGAAATCCCGCCGCCGTGGCTGGAATTGGGCATCAGCACGCAATAACGGCCTGCCAGCGAGAGATAGGTGGTGAGGGCCGCGCCCTTGTTGCCGCGTTCTTCCTTGACCACCTGCACCAGCAGCACCTGGCGGCGCTGGATCACGTCCTGGATCTTGTACCGGCGACGCAGTGCCTGGCGCTTGGCGCGCACGTCATCAATTTCCTTGGCACGGCTGCCGCCACCCTGGCGACCGCCCTGGCCCTGACCGCGTCCCTGGCGCTTGTCGCCCCGACCGCCGCGATCACCACCCCGGTCACCACCGCGACCCTGGCTGCGATCACCGCCGCGTCCGCGATCACCACCGCGACCGCGGCCACGGCCGCGACGGCGGTTGTCGCCTTCTGCGCTTTCGCCAGCATCTTCGCCGGTTTCGTCGCCAGCGTCTTCGCTATCGTCCTGCTCGTCGCCTTCGTAATAGTCGCTGGCGCCCTGCTCGTCGTCGCCACCGTCTTCGTCGGATGCGTCTTCGTCGTCACCAACGTCGGCGGACTGGTATTCGCCATCCTCGCCGTCATCATCATCGCCATTGGCGACCAGGCCATCTTCAATGATGGCGACGTCGTCCTTTTCGGACGTGTCGATTTCTTCCACGCTGCCATTTTCGTCGCCGCGGTCACCATAACCGTCGTCAGCGCCGTAATCGCCGCCTTCGTAGTCGTCCTCTTCGTCGTCTTCCTCGGCGCGCAGGGCGGCTTCCTCGTCGGCAGCAGCCTGCTCCTCGGCGATCAGCCGGGCGCGATCCTCGGCCGGGATCTGGTAATAGTCAGGATGGATTTCGCTGAACGCGAGGAACCCGTGCCGGTTGCCGCCGAAGTCGACGAATGCCGCCTGCAGCGAGGGTTCTACCCGGGTAACCTTGGCGAGATAGATATTGCCCTTGATCTGCTTGTGTTCAGCAGATTCAAAGTCGAATTCCTCAA
>JAZKFK010000438.1:0-3993 GCA_040386475.1 Pseudomonadota bacterium
TCAGCGGCAAGCGAGACACTGCGCTCCTCGAGCAGGATGTCCAGCGCCACCAGCAAATTCAGGTCGAGACGCTGGTACCGCACGACGAATTCTCCCTCCTCTTATTCGAGCGTCTTGAGCGCGCTCGCCACAAGACTAGCGAGACTTGCGTCAGGCGCAAAGCCCGCATGTTCAGCAGCCGGCGTAGCGAGCGGCGGGTAATTGCCGAATGCTGCCTCCAGCGCGGCATCCGACTGATAGGTAACCAGCGCGGGATCGGTGCCGCACTGGCGGGCGATTTCTGCCGCCAGGTCGCCCATGCGGATCAGCAGGGCGGGCAACGTGACCGCCCGGGTAGGCGGCAGGAGTGTACTGTCGCAATCGATCGCGTGGACGAAATTGGCCGCGCACTGGCTGACTGACTGGGCCCAGATGGTGGCTTCGGGCGAGACTGGACAGGTGAAGGCCTCACCCGCCTGCAAGGCGTGGAACAAGTCGCTCATGAAGGCGGACTTCATCCCCGACGGGCCCTTGGGGCGCGCCAGGATGCCGGGCAGGCGCACGGTCACGGCATCGATCGCGCCGCGATTTGACAGCAGTGCGGCGGCCACTTCCATCATCGCCTTGTGTCCGCCGTAGACCAAGTGCGGTGAGAGCGGCGTCGTATCGCCCACCCCGGCACGCGGCAGGTGCTCTCCCAGGACGGCGATGGAACTGGCATAAACCACGCGGGGGCGGTTACCCAGCGCGGCGGCTTCCTCCAGCAGGTCATACATGGCATCGATGTTGATCCGGCGACTGGCGGCGGGATTGGCCTCTGCCGCGCCGCCCGGAACTGTTGCCAGGTGGACCAGCGCGTCGCAGCCGTCAGCAAGCGCGGTGCTGCGAACGGACCGGTCGCCCAGGTCACCGGAGATGGCGCGCACGCCTGGCGGTATTCCGTCGATCACATTGTCCAGCCCGGTCACGCTGTCACCGCGCGCAACCAGCGCCCGTGCGAGGTGTCGGCCAACAAAGCCGCCTGCACCGGTCACGACGATTTTCATTGCTTGTCTCCCGCTTCCTGAATTGCCATCAGGTTTGCATGATTACTGAAATTGCCCGCATCACCATCGATCCGGCCCGCGCTGCCGAATTCGAAGCTGCCGTTGCTGCGGCCGCGCCTCACTTCCGGTCTGCTGAAGGCTGCCACGGCATGCGGCTTGAGCGGGTGGTGGAAGATCCCGCGCAATACCGGCTGGCGGTCGATTGGGACAGCGTGGAAGCACATATGGTGACCTTTCGCGACTCCCCGGGGTTTGCCCGCTGGCGTGAACTGGCCGGGCCGTTCTTCGTCGCTCCGCCGCAAGTGGAACACTGGGAACAGGCCGGTCTTCACTTTTGACACCGACTGTGTTGCGTCCAGCGGTTAGCCGTTGGCGGCCAATTCCTTGCGCCGATTGTGTGGATAGAAAATCATCCGCCAGACGGGACAGTCAGCGCCGTCGATAGCGGCAGATCGATATTACCGATTTGGCTGCCATGCCCATTGCGGCATACCGAATCCCGTATTTTCGGGAGAAGACAGCATGATCAAGGCCATTTCCAACGCCCTTATCGTGGGCGGCGGCATCGGCGGCATGGCCACGGCCATTCGCTTGGCCGAGAGTGGCGTGGCGGTTGACCTGATCGATCTCGATCCCGAATGGCGCGTTTACGGTGCCGGCATCACGATCACTGGCCCGACGCTGCGGGCTTACAAGCACCTTGGCATGGTGGATGACATTGCCACCCGCGGCGCGATCACCAACGGTTCGCGCGTCTTCCGTTTCGATGGCCTGCACCTGCATGATTTTGATGAGCCAGCCATCGAGGCGGATCTGCCGGCAACCGGCGGCATCATGCGTCCCGTGCTCCACCGGATCATGCAGGAGCGCATTGAGGCGCTTGGCTTGCCCGTTCGCCTGGGGCTTACTGTCTCCGCGCTCACCAATCGCGATGACGGCGTGGACGTGACTTTTTCCGACGGCTCGAGTGGCCGCTATGACCTGGTAGTGGGGGCCGACAGCGTCCATTCCACCGTGCGCAAGCTGGCCTTCCCGCATATGTCCGAGCCCGAACGGACGGGGCAGGGGTGCTGGCGTATTTCGATCGAATGTCCGCCCGGACTGGATCGCGGCGAGTTCTATTTCGGGCATCCGAAGTTTACCGCAGGCATCACCCGGTGCGGCGAAAATGCCGTCTATATGTGGATGCTGACGCGGCACGAACGGCGCGAAAAGCATTTCGACGAGCAAGAGCTGTACGACCAGATGAAAGCCAACCTCGCCGATTTCGGTGGCAGCGCAGGCTGGATCCGCGACAACATGACGCGCGATCACTGGATCAATTACCGGCCGCTGGCGGCAAAGCTGCAACCCGGCCCTTGGTCGAAAGGTCGCATCGTGCTGCTGGGCGATGCGGTCCATGCTACCACGCCGCACCTTGCATCCGGCGCTGGTATGGCGGTGGAAAGTGCGATTGTGCTGGCTCAGGAGCTGGAGCGGGCAGCAAGCGCCGAGGAAGCGCTGATCGCCTACGAGGCGCGCCGGTTCGAGCGCTGTCGCGATGTGGTTGAGAGCAGTGTCGCGGTAGGAAACATGCAATTGGAGGGTGCGGGGCCGGACAAGGTGGGCGGAGCGCTCAGCGCCGCCCTGCACCGACTGGCCGCGCCGTTCTGAACGGTCGGCATTGCCATCCGCTTTGCACAGCTAGCCTGCAAAAAGGGATTCGATCCAATCAGTCGCGCGGGCTGGAAGGGCCGGCGGGACGGGCTACCGCTGCAGGCGGGTGGGCCGCCAGCCAAGCCATGCCGGCTGTGTCAAAGGGCTGGATACTGATGTCGTCACCCAGCCGCAGATAGGTGTCGTTGGAACTCGTCCATGGCTGCCACGGCATGGCTGCCGTATTGGGCGACCCGGTCTCGGCCAGCGCAAGAAGTGCGTCCATCATCCGGGCGGAAAGGGTGCGGTCCCAGCCAGTCCAATCACGCGTGGGGCGCAAGGAATTATAGGCGTCCTGCGTGCCAAACCAATAAGGGATGTCGGCCGTGTGATAGGCTCCAACCGTTACCGGATCCTGATCCGCAAAAGTCACTCCGGGCACGTAGGGATGCTTGCGGGTGTATTCGTCAATCCAGGTGGATACGCCGCTGGCGGCAAGATCCGTGGCGCAATCGCGCGCGTTGGCAGCAAATCCAGCGTCGCTAGCGGCGCGCCGCGCCATGTCGCGCACCGCGCCGTCATTTGCTGGCGAATAGCGGGCGAGAAATCCGTCGGCCTGGTCGCCGAACATGGTGCGGGCCGAGGCGGTGTACTCGGCCACGGTGCGGGCGCCCAGCAGCGGGCCAAAATTGAATGCGATGTCATCCGAATTGTACGAGGCAATCACCGGGACATGCGCGAAGTTGCCACTGGCAAGCAGGTCCGGGATTGGCGCCGGCAGCACCTTGCCGTCGATGATCGGACCCGACAGGCGCACACCGGCAACCGCCAGGCCCAGCTGGTTCTCTGCCTGCGCGGCAAGGATACGGTCTGCCGGGACATTGCGCATCGCAGTAAGGTTGCCCGCGCCAAGCGCCTGCTGGAATTGCATCCCTACCTGCTCTGCTTCAGACAGGTTGGCGGTGGCCGACCGCAGGTTGCACCCGCTGGACATCACTGCCGCGCGGAACAGGCCGCGCGCGGCAGGGGCAAACATCTGCGTTGCCACCGAACGGGCGCCAGCCGACTGGCCCATGATT
Source organism: Pseudomonadota bacterium (assembly GCA_040386475.1). Taxonomy (GTDB): domain Bacteria; phylum Pseudomonadota; class Alphaproteobacteria; order Sphingomonadales; family Sphingomonadaceae; genus Alteraurantiacibacter. The sequence goes on from JAZKFK010000438.1 coordinate 3,740, forward strand.
ACCACTTTGGACGGATCGCCGCCGAACCGGTCGATATTTTCGTGGATCCATTGCAGGGCCGCCGTCTGGTCCATGGTGCCATAATTGCCCGATGCGCCCCCTTGCTCGGCGGTCAGCTCGGGATGGGCGAGATAGCCCAAGGCCCCCACGCGGTAATTGAAGTTGACGAACACCCCGCCGCGCTGCGCCATGGCTTCCCCGCTGTAGTTGGCCATGCCGGACGACCCGATGGTAAAGCCGCCGCCATAGAGAAA
>JAZKFK010000439.1:0-3430 GCA_040386475.1 Pseudomonadota bacterium
CCAGCGCGGACAGGCCGAGCTTGCTGGCGAAGAAGCGTTGATCGTACATCGGAAATTCTCCTGATCGGTTAGATGCAGGAGTGATTGCAAGCGGTGTGCCAATTCACATTTACGGATGACAACGAACCATTCATGCAAGCCGATGTGGGAAATATTGCCAAGGCTTGGGATTTTACACCGTTTCCTCGGAAGATTTGGGCTTTGCCTGAGGGTCCCGCAGCCCAACCTGCAACTGCTGCCACAAGTCATGCGCCCCTGGATCGAACCGGTCGCCCAGGCCAAGCCGCGCCGGGTTGCCCTTGGCCGGATCGCGGAACGTGCCGAATAATCGGTCCCATACAATAACCAGATTGCCGAAATTGCTGTCGGTCTCGGCCACCGCGGCAGAATGGTGCAGGCGGTGCACCGTCGGGGTCGCCAACACCAGTGCGGCCCATCTTTCAACCGGCTTTGGCAGATCCCCGTCCAGATGCTTCAGCAGGGCGCCTGCCAGCAGCACGGCATCGGTCAGCAAGGCCGCCCACACGGGCAAGCCCAGCGCCACCACAACTGCAAGGGCGACCGGGGCACCGAGCAATTGCTCCAACGGGTGGTGGCGCAGGCCAGTGGAGACATCGAGCACCGGGTCGGTGTGATGCACCCGGTGAACCCGCCACAGCACCGGCACCGCGTGCATGATCCGGTGCAGCCAGTACATCGCCAGCGTGCGCACCGTCAGGGCGGCCAGCAATACGAGCGGAGCGGGCATGTCGACCATATTGAACAGGCCCCAGCCGTGCTCGCGCGCCAGCAGGGCGGCGCCCGCACTGCCCAGCGGCAGGGCGGCAAACAGCACCATGCCGATGATCGGCAGCCCGAAATTGACCAGGTAGCGACGGCTTGAGGAACCGATGCCCTGCGCGGCGTTCTGCGCGCGTGGATTGGCTTCTCCCACCTGCAGCAGCAGTTCCAGCGCAGCGAACACCACCAGCAGCGCGATATAGACCGGCAGCGCCTGTCCGGACAGGAAAGCGCCCAGCGCGTCCCAGGCTCCGCTCTCCGCTGCGTCAATTGCCACCTGCAGGCTTCCTTGCGCTAAGTGAAAAATATATGCATACCATCGCATTGGAACCCATCACAGGGAACCTGCAGTATAGTCCTTTGGCAGCATAGTCTTTTGATGGAGATTCTCATGCGTTTGTCGACTGTCGGATTTGTCCTTGCCGCCCTGACCATTGCCGTTCCGGCTGCTGCGGGTACCGTAGTCCCCGTTCCGGGCCCGGAAGCCGGTGTCGGCCTTGGTGCCCTGGCTGCCCTTGGAGTAAGTTACGCGTTCCTGCGCGCCAAGCTGCGCCGCAACTGATCTGGCCAGCGCGGCGGGTTTTCCAGTTTGGCCGCAAGAACGGTTAATTCCTTGTCCCGCCTGTTGAGCCCCAGCCGGGCGGAGCTTTTTGCCGCCGCCCTTTTCGTGGCGGCGATCAACGCTGTGGCTTTGCGCATTGGCACCATGATTGCCGACGAAGGCTGGCTCGCTTCGGCCGTAGAATTGTTCGGCGTCACCGCAGTCGTGTGGTTTGGGCTCTATGCCCTGGTCCGCCTGGGGCTAGATGCGCCGCGCGGCAATCGTCCGCGGCGTATTGACTGGTTCATCTGCGCTGCTGCATTGCTGCTGTCGCTCATGCCCGCCCAGCCGCCGCCAAAGCTGGCGATGGTCGGCCTAGGCCTGTGGCTGCTGGTCACTGGCCGCGACCGTGACGAGCGGGCGGTGGCAATCGTCGGCCTGGCGTTGACCGGGGCGCTGCTGTGGGGGCCGCTGCTGATGCAGGTGCTGGGCAAAGATATGCTCGGCTTCGATGCCGCTATCGCCGCCTTCATGTCCGGCAATACGGCACTGGGAAATCTGGTGGTCACGCCGGGTCCGGCGCCCGACATGCTGATCCTGCCGGGATGTTCGGCGCTGAAGAATGTGGCTTCGGTATTCGTCATCGCGGCGGCGCTGTCGCAGCTGGAGGGGATGGCGTCAAACCGCACTTTGGCCCTGGCCTGCGTGCTGGGCGTGGTGGCGGTGATTGCGGTCAACAGCTTGCGGCTGGCGCTGATTGCCACCTTGCCGCAGCACTATACCTGGCTTCACAGCGGTAGCGGAGCCACGCTGTTTTCCTATGCCAACATGCTGGTCGCGCTTGCCATTGTCGGCACGGCGATCGTGTGGGACCGCAAACATGGGGATCGGCGCCGTGCGGTTTAGCTGGCTGATCGTGCCAGTGCTGGCGGTTACCGTGGCCGTGCGGCTGGGCCTGACATCCGAACCAACCAGCGAAGATCACCCACGCATGCTGGCCGATATATCCGCCTTGCTGGGCGAGCAGGGCTTTGCCACCCGCATCGATGTGCGCGACGGGCCTGATGCGGTGCTGGCCAGCAGGCAGGCCTGTACGGTGGCGGTGCTGGCCGACCTGCCCAACTACGGCGGGATCGAATTGTTCGCCCGCCGCTATGGTGCTGGCCGGACGGTGCGGATGTTCTACCAGGAAGCTTTCGTGTCCGACCTGCCGCGCTGGCGGATGACGTGGAATTACTACCGGCAAGGGCACCTCGCCCGGTTCGGGTTTGATTCGCGCTATCCGCCGCTGGTGCTGATTGCGACGGCCCCCGGATGCGACCTGCGCGCAATCGACTGGAGCCAGCTGCGCTTTCATCGGCTGCCGCCTGCGAGCGCCTGATCGGCAAGATCATTGTGCTTGCCGCTTCTTGGTGAAAATTCCTATATTGTGGTTTCATGGAGCGGGCCAATGGAACGTGATAGCCACCAGTTCATCGGCCAGTCGGGCGCGTTCCTCGATGCGGTGGAGCGCGCCAGCCGCGCCGCGCCGCTCGCTCGCCCGGTGCTGGTGATCGGCGAGCGCGGGACTGGCAAGGAACTGATCGCCGAGCGCCTGCACCGCTTGTCCGACCGCTGGGAACATCCGCTGGTCACGCTCAATTGTGCAGCCTTGCCCGAAACACTGATCGAGGCCGAGCTGTTCGGGCATGAGGCAGGCGCCTTCACCGGAGCCACCCGCGCCCGCGCCGGGCGGTTCGAAGAAGCTGACCGGGGCACGCTGTTCCTGGATGAGCTGGCTACGCTGAGCATGGGCGCGCAGGAGCGGTTGCTACGCGCGGTGGAATATGGCGAAGTAACCCGCATCGGCGCCAGCCGCGCGATCCGGGTGGACGTGCGCATTGTGGCTGCCACCAACGAGGACTTGCCGCGTCTGGCAGGCGAGGGGCGCTTCCGGCCCGACCTGCTTGACCGGCTGAGCTTCGAAGTCATCACCCTGCCGCCGCTGCGCGTGCGTGAAGGGGATATTGCCGTATTGGCCGACTACTTCGGACGGCGCATGGCATCGGAGCTGCGGTGGGAGGAATGGCCCGGATTTGCCACGCACATTGCCCGCGCGATGGAGGAATA
>JAZKFK010000440.1:0-5661 GCA_040386475.1 Pseudomonadota bacterium
ATGCGGTGATGGAAGCGCTGTGGCAGCGCAGCCCGCAGACCGCCGCCGAAGTGTGCGATACCGTTTGCGGCACGCGCGGCTGGACCATGCCTACGGTCAAGACGCTGCTGGCGCGCCTGGTGACCAAGGGCGTGCTGGCCACGCAGCCCGATGGCCGCCGTTTCCTGTACACTCCCCTGGTGGCGCGCAACGCCTATGTCGGCACCGAGAGCCGCCGGCTGGTGGATCGCCTGTTCGGTGGCCGCGCCGCGCCGCTGTTTGCCCATCTGGTCGAGAACGAGGCGTTGTCAGAACAGGACATTGCCGAGATCGAGCACCTGCTGCGGGAGCTCAGGAAATGACCCAGTGGCTGATCGACACGTTCGTGTGGACCGGCTGCCTGATCGCCGCCGTCCTGCTGCTGCGCGGCCCGGTGGCGCGCCATTTCGGGGCGCAAGTGGCCTATGCGTTGTGGGCCTTGCCGCTGGTGCGCCTGCTGTTGCCGCCACTGGTTTTGCCGGCGAGCCTTGCCCCGCCACCTGAGCTGCCGGTGCCTGCCGGCGCAATGGCCGCAGAGCCGTTGCTGGTCTTGCCGGTGGATACTGCTCCCATAGCAGCCACATTCGACTGGACGCCTGTTCTGCTGGTTTTGTGGCTGAGCGGGGCGCTCGCATTCGTCGCGTGGCGCTGGCACCATTACCGCGCCATGCGCGCAGATCTGCTGGCCGATGCGCGGCCGGTCGGTCACGTGGGCCGCGTGCGGCTGGTGGAAACACCCGCCGTCGATGCGCCGGTCGCCTTCGGGGTGCATGACAAGGTGGTGGCGCTACCGCCGCTGTTCATGGCGCAAGGTGACCGCGCGGCGCGTGACCTGGCGATCGCCCACGAACTGGCGCACCATCGCGGGCACGACCTGCTGGCCAACATCGCCGCGCAACCGCTGCTGGCATTGCACTGGTTCAATCCGGTGGCCTGGTGGGGCTGGCGCGCCATGCGCCGCGATCAGGAAGCGGCGTGCGATGCACGCGTGGTGGCGGGGCGCGAACAGGCCGAAAAGGCGACTTACGCCCGCGTTATTGCCGGTTTCGCCACCGGTCGCCACCTGGCGCTGGCCGCGCCGATGGCCAATCCACTCGCCTGCCCGATGGCCGGCTCATTGATGGGCGAAAAATCGATCATCCACCGATTGCGCAGTCTGACCATGAGCGATGTGTCTTCCTCCCGCCGCAAGCTTGGCCTGGCGGCGATTGCCGGCACCGCGCTGGTGACCCTGCCGCTGACCGCTTCGGTGACCTATGCCCAACCCGAAACGCCGGAAGCGCCCGAAGTGCCGCAGCGGATCATTCGCATCGAACGCCAGCCGGATGGCGACGAGGTGCCGAACGAGCGGCGCGTAATCATCCGCCGCAATGGCGCCCAGCAGACCATTAAGGCCGAAGGCGTCGATGAGGCTGAAATGGCCGAAGTGATGGCTGAACTGCGCGCAATGGACGTGGAGATCGACGCCGAAGTGGCCGAAGCCTTGGCCGAGGCGCGCGCCGGCATGGCCGAAGCGCAAGGCGAGATGGCCGAACATCGCGCCGAAATGGCCCGCAACCGCGTCGCCATGGCTGAGAACCGCGCACGGATGCCACGCATGGAAGCGCGCTGTGATGGCGACCAGACGGTGCAGCATCGCACCGACGAGCAGGGCCGCCAGGTGGTGGTGATCTGCCGCCGCGCCGTGCAGGCCAGTGCTGTGCAGGGCCTGCGTGAGGCCCAGCGCACCATCCGCGAAACGCCCGGCATGCCCGCCGACCAGCGCGAGCGGATCGTTGACGAATTGCAGGAGCAGATTGACCACATGGCGCGGGAGGAAGTGTCCTATCAGGTCACTCCGCCAGCCGCACCAGTGGCTCAGTCAGCGGTAGGCAAGCCGGGCATTGCCGCAGTGCCGCCGGTTACTCGGGTGGTTTATGGGCAATCAGGATGGATGATTGGCGTGACGAGCTCAAAGTCGAGCGCCGCTTCTCAAGCCACCAGCACACAGCCGGTCAAGCTGGTGCCGGTGCGCATACTGGTGGACGGGACCATCCTGTTCGACCGACCGCCCATCGCCAGCTGATTGGACAGCGCCTGCTCGTGAGAGCAGGCACCGCCGGATCAGTTGATATCCTGCACCACGGGTTCGGAGACGAACTGCGTCCCGCCATCATTGCGCTGGTCGGCATCGCGCGCGGCTTCGCGCTCACGCTCGCGGCGGTTGTCGTCGTCGTCCTCGTCCGTATCGGCCTGCTGTTCGCGAGCGTCACGTTCGGCGCGCCAGGCGGCGGCCTGGGCGGCGGTGGCGGGGCGGGCGGGGTAATCACAGTCCATGCCCTGGCCGCGGCCCTTCAGGTAAGCCCGGCGCATCATGCCTGCGGCAATCGCTTCGCGGAAATCGCGCTCATGCTCGTTCGCGCCGGAAACTTCGCGGATGATGCCGCGAAACGGGATGAAGCTGCCCAGGATTCGCTGGGCGATGTTGCCTGCTGAAACCGCCCGGTCTTCCGGCACTTCCATGTCGTAATCGGTGCCCAGCACCGCGTCGAACTCGCCCACCAGACGCAGGACATCGCGGCAGTTGCGCAATCCGGTATTGTCATAGGGCGCATTGCGCGCTGCCAGCAGCAGTTCGGGGATCGGGTCGTTGGTGAGGTTGAGGTCGGTCAGCGGGGTCAACGCCACGTCGCGCGCGTCGGCCTCGTTATTCAGCGTGCGCGGCTGGTTCTGCGCCATGGCTGGTGTGGCGGCAAGTCCTGCCGCCAGCGCCATGGTGATCAAACCAATTCGGGAAAACGCCCTAGCTGCGCAAGTCGGCGAAAGTATCGCATTGGTCTTCGTCACTGGTCTGGATTCCCCTGCGTAGCCATTCCATCCGCTGCGCGCTGGAGCCGTGAGTGAAGCTTTCCTGGTTCACCGACTGGCCCGCACCACGCATCAGCGTATCGTCGCCGATGGCATTGGCGGCGGTCATACCCTCCTCAAAGTCGCCAGGCTCGATAAGGTTCCGGTTTCGGCCCGCCCAGACGCCGGCATAGCAGTCTGCCTGCAGCTCCATGCGTACCTGCAACTGGTTGGCGGAAGCGGGGTTCTGCTGCTGGGCGCTGCGGATCTGATCGGCCAGGCCGGTGATGTGCTGGATGTGGTGACCGTATTCGTGCGCCATCACGTAATAGCGGGCGAAATCGCCGCCAGCGCCCATCTGGCTGGCCATCTGGTCATAGAAGCTGGTGTCGATGTAGATGCCCTGATCGGGCGGGCAATAGAACGGCCCCATCGCGCTGGAGGCCGCACCGCAGCCCGAGTTTGTGCCCCCTTGGTAATAGACCAGCGTGGGCTGCTCGAAATTCATCCCCGCCTCGGCAAACAGCGGTTCCCACGTCTGGTTCAGGCTTTGCAGCGCGTTGCAGCCTTCCACCGAATATTCGTTGGCGTTGCACAGTTCCTCGACGCTTTGCCCGCCGGGGCCGGCCTGGTCCAGCGGCGCCCCCTCCTGGCTACCCTGGACCATGCCGATCATCTGCTGGGGGTCCGCGCCGAACACGAACACGCCGATCAGGACCACGATCAGACCGCCGCAGCCCATGCTGCCGGCGCCAATCCCGCCACCGCCACCGCCGCCGCGCACGCGGATATTGTTGGGATCGAATGGATTGAGACGCATGGAACCGGCCCCTTCTTGTGCAATTGCGAAATGGGCTGGACCTGCGCCCTGCCGTGGTGAAGACTCTCTGGGTGGTGAAGAATCTATGGCAGACAATTAAGCGGAGTCGAGAATGTTCCTGACAGAGAAGCGCGCACTCGTCACCGGCTCCACGTCCGGCATCGGCCTGGCCATCGCCCGCGCCTTGCGGGCCGAGGGGGCGGAGATCGTGCTCAACGGCTTTGGTCCGGGCGACCTGATTGACGAACTGTGCGGCGAACTGGGCGCGGTCCACGTGGCAGCGGACCTGACCAGCGCAGCTGGGGCGGAGGCGCTGATGGCAGGCGCGGGAGCGATCGATGTGCTGGTTAACAATGCCGGGATGCAGCACGTGGCCCCGGTGGATGAATTCCCGGTCGCCAAGTGGGAAGCGATCATCAATCTCAATCTTTCTGCCGCCTTTCACACCTCGCGACTGGCGGTGCCGCACATGAAAGGTTCAGGCTGGGGCCGGATCATCAACGTGGCCAGCGCGCACTCGCTGGTCGCCAGCCCGTTCAAGGCCGCATACGTCGCCGCCAAGCACGGCATTGCCGGCCTGACCAAGGTGCTGGCGCTGGAACTGGCGGAAGCCGGCATCACCGCCAACTGCATCAGCCCCGGCTATGTGTGGACCCCGCTGGTGGAGAACCAGATCCCCGATACGATGGCCGCGCGCGACCTGACCCGCGAACAGGTGATGCGCGATGTGCTGCTGGCCAAGCAGCCGACCAAGAAGTTCGTGGCGGTGGAGGAAGTGGCGGCGATGGCCGTGTTCCTGTGCGGTGATGCGGCGCAGAACATCAACGGCGCGAACATGTCGATCGACGGGGGCTGGACGGCGGAATAGGGGCAATTGTGCACCACCCGCACAACCTTTCCGCCACCCCCTAGCGATTGCCACCCCATGCGGTTACATGGGCCGCCACGAATCGACCCGCATTCGACACGCAAGCGCACTGGTGGCACCCCATGGAAATCGAAACCGGCCTTACTTTTGACGACGTCCTCCTCCGGCCGGGCGAGAGCGATATCGTGCCAAGCCAAGCCAGCACGCGCACGCAGTTGACGCGCGAAATCTCGCTCAACATTCCCGTCCTGTCCGCTGCAATGGACACCGTGACCGAGGCCGACATGGCCATCGTGATGGCGCAACTGGGCGGTATCGGCGTGCTTCATCGCAACCTGACGGTCGAGGAACAGTGTGCTGCAGTCCGCCGCGTGAAGCGGTTTGAGAGCGGCATGGTGATCAACCCCATCACCATCACGCCCGATGCCACGCTGGGCGATGCGCAGGCCTTGATGACGCTGAACCGCATCAGCGGCATCCCGGTGGTGGCGACAAGCGGCAAGCTGGTCGGCATCCTGACCAACCGCGACGTGCGCTTTGCCGCCAATCCCGCGCAGCCGGTGCGCGAGCTGATGACGGCGGAAAACCTGGCCACCGTGTCCGAAGGCGTCAGCCAGGAAGAAGCCCGCCGCCTGCTGCATGCCCGCCGGATCGAGAAGCTGCTGGTGGTGGACAAGGATTACCACTGCGTGGGCCTGATCACGGTGAAGGACATCGAGAAAGCCGTGCTCCACCCCGATGCCACCAAGGATGCCGCCGGGCGCTTGCGCGTGGCGGCGGCGACAACCATCGGCGACAAGGGCTTTGCCCGCACCGAGGCGCTGGTGGATGCCGGGTGTGACGTGATCGTAATCGATACCGCGCATGGCCATAACAAGGACGTCGCCCGTGCGGTGGAGCGGGTGAAGAAGCTTTCCAACGCGGTGCAGGTGATCGCCGGCAATGTCGCCACGGGTGAGGCTACCAAGGCGCTGGTGGGTGCTGGCGCCGATGGCGTGAAGGTGGGCATTGGCCCGGGATCGATCTGCACCACGCGCATCGTTGCCGGTGTTGGCGTGCCGCAGCTGACCGCGATCATGGAAGCCGCCAGCGCGGCGGGCGGCGTGCCGATCATCGGTGACGGCGGCCT
>JAZKFK010000441.1:0-5371 GCA_040386475.1 Pseudomonadota bacterium
CTGGCGCAAGCCACCGATCCCGCCCGTGTTGCGTTGATCCGCGCCAACATGGATCGCTGGCGCTGGCTGCCGCGCGAACTGGGCGGCATGAACGTGATGGTCAACGTGCCGGAATTCATGGTGCGATTGTCGATCAACGGCCAGACTGCCAACAGCTATCGCGCCATCGTGGGCCGCGCAGGCAGCAGCGCCACGCCGCAGATGTCCGAGATGGTCGAAGGGGTGATTTTCAACCCCACCTGGACCGTGCCGCAATCGATCGTGGTGGGTGAAGGGCTGGGCCGCCGGGTACTGGGCAATCCTGCCTGGGCGCGGACAATGGGCTATGTCGCCAGCCGCAGCGGCGGCATGACCACGGTGGTGCAGCAGCCGGGGCCGCGGAATGCGCTGGGGCTGATGAAGCTCGACATGCCCAACCCCCACGCCATCTTCCTGCACGATACCCCCAGCCGGGGCCTGTTTGCGCAACCCAATCGTGCGCTCAGCCACGGCTGTGTGAGGGTAGAGCGGGCGATGGAACTGGCCATGACCTTGTCACTGCTCGGCGGCGGTCCGGGGGTGGAGGAGGCCATGACGATTTCGCGCAGCGGCACTTACACCCGCGTGCCGCTGACCCGGCAGATCCCGGTCTATCTGGCCTACTTTACGCTTGGCGTGAACGATGCCGGGGAATTGACCGAGTTTCGCGATATCTACGGCCGCGATCCAGCGGTGCTAGCAAGCTTGTAACCGGCTTGGTTACTTCTGGCGAGGCTTATTAACCGGAAGTCCGGCGTCGATTGTTTCGCCATCCTGCCCGCGCGCTTCGGCTTCTGCCGCCAGCCGTTCGGCTTCGCGCCGCTGGGCGATGGCCGCCGCAAAATCCACCGGCGGTTGCGGCGGAACGGCGATGCGCTCACCATCCGCGCCGATCCCCAGCGTATCGGCATAGATCAGCCGTCCGCCGCCCAGCTGGTACAGCGCGCCAGGCAGCTCGTCCGGGGCAATGGCAAAGCAGCCGTTCGAGCGGCCGAGCTTGCCCCATCGTTGCGCATGCGCCGGGGTGGCATAGGTCGCCGCGTGCATCACGATGGCGCGGTCAAACACGTTGGAGTTGTCGGGATCGAGGCCGGAGAGGCGCATCGAGGTGCCGTAAATCCCCTCGTACCATTCCCACGTGACATAGGCCCCCCGGCTGGTTGCCCAGCTGTCGGTGAGGTTGGAATAGGCGTTGAGCCAGCCATCGTGTTCGGGGTCCGATCCGCTGCCGTGCGAGACCAGCAGGCTGCGCACGGTGCCGCCCTCAAGATTGACGAAGTGGAAACGCGGCTGGGCGGAATGGAGCCCAAAGTCGGCAATCGCGGCGATGTCGCGCCGCCACAAGTGCGCACCGGCACGGGCCACCTGTTTGCGGGCGAGGGTCAGGAGTGCGCGGTCGCGCGCGCCGGGGCCAACCTGCGCGGCAACGCGCAGCGGTACGGCGGCGGCAAGCGATGCGGCGAGAAACAGGCGGCGGTCCATGACCGCCTTGTGCGCGCGGCTGGGGCCTGCTGTCCAGTGCAGGCCGGGAACCTGCCCAGCGGCTGCGGCGTATTTGGGCCATGCGCCTGCTCACCGTATCCCTGCTCGCCCTGCTGGCCACCGCGTGTGATGCGCCAGCTGATCCGCCGGCTCCGGTCGAATCTCCGGTCGAGGTGGAAACTTCAGCCGGTCCGATCGCTTCTGCGGTGCCCAGCGCCACGCCATCGGCCACTCCCGCCGACCAGCCGCCGCCCGACCACGTAGGACCGCCCGATGGCGCACCCCGCGCGCCCGCCGCACCGACCATCTATGATGCCGACATGGCCGAGCGGTTGCGCGCCAACAAGGGCCTGACGCTGCAGTGGATCGACTGGAACCGGCGCGGCACCGCGCGGGTCACCGTGCAGCCCGATGGCGCGTGGCACCTGACCGGCAGCCAGCGCGCCAGCGGCACCGATGGCTTGCTGTCGCTGGACGGTGTGGTGACCGAAGTGGGCGCGGAATACTTCGTGTTCGATGGCACGATCAGCATTACCGATACGCCAGACGTTGGCCGCAAGTGTTCGGACGACAAGGTGTGGCAATTCGCCATCACGCAGAACCGGCGCTACTGGCGCCTGCGCGAATTCGAATGGTGCGACGGGCTGACCGACTACGTCGACATTTATTTCTGAAGGGCAGCGATCGCCCGGGTGCTGGCGGCAAGGTAAGCGCCTTTGTCATACCGGTGCGCGCCCACGAAATGGATGAAGGCGGCCTGCTCGTCCCAAGCCTCGCCCCAGTAATTGAGGTAGCGTTCGGGCGGCAGGCAAACAGGAGCGCCCTCGTTGGCGATCAGGAAGTTGCTGGCGATCTGCTCGGTGCCCCAAATGGCGGTGTCATCGCCGCCGATCACCGCGGCCATGCGGCGCAGGAAGGCACCCGCCAGGTCACGCCCGGCATTGCCCGCGGCAAACCCGGCAAACCCCGCGCAACCGCGCACGTATTTCCAGCCGAGGCCGGGGGCGAGGTCAGCCATGCGGCTTTCCACCCGGCTCTGCACGTGACCGTCCATCGGGCCAGCGGGGTAATAGGCTTGCGCGAAGGCGGCCAGTTCCAGCGGCTCCAGCGGAGCGTCCGATCCGCCCATCATCGTGAAGCTGCGGTTGCTGGCAATGGCGCGTTCCAATTCAGGCACCGAGCCAAGCGTGACCGTGTCGCTGTCCAGTTGCAGCCAGTATTCGCCCGCGCGATGATCGAGGATTGTCAGCAGCCGTTCCCAGCAGCCACCTTGCGGAAAATCGCCGCGCGGCACTTCGTCGATCTTCAGGATCTGCGGATCACCCAGGTGCGCGGCCAGTATCGCGCGGTCCTGCGCCGTCAGCGTGCCATCGTCCAGCAGCGCCACGCGGCCGCGGCCGAGGTGTTGCCACAATGACTTTACCGCCACCAGATAGGGCAGGACCACGGCAGTGCCGATCATCGAGAACAGCACCAGCCCATCGCGCTGCGGCACGATCGGCGCGGTGTCCAGAATGGCAGCAATGCCTTCGTTGTGGCGCCCGGCCTGGTGCTTCACGCGCCAGCGATAGGGTAACAGGCTGCTCATGTTCATGCGAAAGTGTCCCCCATTTCAGCGCTAGGTATTGCCCAGCACCATGTGCTCGCCGCTCATCTGCACTTGCCCCAACGTGGACAGGAACGATTGACCCAGCAGCGATACTTCCAGCCCTTCCGGGATCACCAACGCGGGCACGTTGCGCGCTTCGTGGTCGCCCAACGTCATCGCTGGAATGACCACGTTGACCCCCTCGACTGGGCCTGACGCGCCTTGTGCCACGGGGGCCACGCGGGCCGGATCCCAGCCGATGCCCAGCGCCTCGGCGTCAGCGCCGGTCAGCGCCACCACGCTGGCACCGGTATCGACCAGCATGTGCAATGACACACCATCAACCGCGACATCGGCATAGAAATGCCCGTCCATTTCGCGGGTGAGCACCACGTTTTCGGCCCAGGCATCGGGCACGGCGGTGGCGACGCGCGGCGTGGTGGGCGTGGCAGCATCGATCACGCGCGGCTGATCCGGCTGTCCCACGGTGCTCACCACCGGCAGCAACAGCCCGGTGGCCGCTCCGGTCAGCAGCACGGCGGCGAGGGGAAGCTTCAGGTCCATCGTGCGCGCAGCATAGCGCAGGCCGCGTTACCGGCGGGTAAAGCGGGAGTGCAGACTTACTGCCGCACCCACTGGCGCAGGAAGCGGGTAACCTCGCGCTCACTGCGGCTTGAGGCATTGCGCCAGCCGCGCGCATTATCCGGGCTGTTGAGCAATTCGCCGTGGGCATCCAGCACAAGCACGGTGGGGGTGCCGGTTACGTCGTCAACACCGTGGCGGGCAGCGAGATCAAGGTTCAGGCCATTGCCGGTCTGCGGCATGCCCGCATCGATCAGCACCACCTGGTAATGGCGGGCGATCAGCTCTGCCATACGGGGGCTGGCCAGCATGGCCGCAAGATCGCGGCTGTCGTGGCACCAGTTGGCGCCGAAGATCGCCAGCACGCGCTGGGGACCGGCGGCATCATCGGTCGCCGCCATGCGGACCCGCGCCGTAGCAAGTGCTCGCGCCAGCGCGGTGGAGGCATCGACTTGCGGATCGAATGGGCCGGCGGTGGCCGCCTCCTCGCTTTGCGCCAACGCCGGAATTGCTACCAGCGGCAGTGCCAGCGCAAAGGCCAGCGCCAGCCGCTTCACGCCGCCAGTTCCTGCAATGCCGCGCCATCGACGCGCATGGTGGTCCACTCGTCCATCGGCCGCGCGCCCAGCTTTTTGTAAAAGCCGATGGCTGGTTCATTCCAGTCCAGCACCCACCATTCCAGCCGTGCGCAATCGCGTTCCACCGCGATCCGCGCCAGGCGCTGGAGCATGGCCTTGCCAAGGCCGCACCCGCGCGCGGCGGGGCGGACATAAAGATCTTCGAGATAGACCCCGGGCTTGCCTTCAAAGGTGCTGAAATTGTGAAAGAACAGCGCGAAAGCCTGCGCCTCGCCGTCCACTTCGCCGATCAGCACTTCGGCATAAGGGCCCCGACCACCGTTGGGCCCGAACAGCCTGGCCGCCAGCGTGGCTTCATCGAACCGTACCTCATGCGCTAGCTTCTCGTACTCCGCCAGCTCGCGGATCAGGGCGGCGATCAGCGGCACGTCGGCCGCGGTGGCGGGGCGGATGCTCAACGTCATGCGGGCTATGGCGACTCAGCCGCCTCGGCCCCAGCCTCAGCGTGGCCAGCATCGCTCATCTCGGCCTCGATCGCCGCGGCCTTGGCTTCCACCAGCCGCACGATGTGATCGACCATGCCTTCGTCGGCCACGTGGTGATCGGTCACGCCCGAGAGGTAGACCATGTGCTTGCCCGCGCCACCGCCGGTGATGCCGATGTCGGTCTCGCGCGCTTCGCCGGGACCGTTGACCACGCAGCCCAGAACCGAGAGCGAGAGCGGCGTCTTGATGTGGCTGAGGCGCTCCTCCAGCGTCTGCACGGTGCGGATGACATCAAACCCCTGCCGCGCGCAGCTGGGGCAGCTGACCACCCGTACGCCGCGCGTGCGCAGGCCGAGCGATTTCAGGATATCGAAGCCAACGCGCACTTCCTGCTCTGGCTCGGCGCTCAGCGAAACACGGATGGTATCGCCGATGCCGGCCCACAGCAGGTTGCCGATGCCGATGGAGCTTTTCACCGTGCCACCGATCAGGCCGCCGGCTTCGGTAATCCCCAGGTGCAGCGGGCAATCCACCGCATCGGCCAATTGCATGTAGGCGGCCACGGCCAGGAACACGTCGCTGGCCTTCACCGCCACCTTGTATTCGTGGAAATCGTGGTCCTGCAGCAGCTTGATATG
>JAZKFK010000442.1:0-5836 GCA_040386475.1 Pseudomonadota bacterium
AGCGCCAGCAGCACCACGCCCACGAAGGCGGCCAGCTTGAACAGCAGGTCCCAGCCAAACTGGGCCGACAAGTTGAACATGAAGCAGAAGATGGCGATGGGGGCCAACTGGATGACGAACCCGATCAGCTTCATCGCCACTTCGAACACCCCTTCGATGGCATCCTTCAGCACTGCCGTGCGCGGTGTCTGCACCAGCAGCAGCCCCACGCCGAAGAACAGCGCGAAAAACATCACTGCCAAGATGTCGTTCTGGCCCATTGCGGCGATCACGTTGTTGGGCACGATGCTGAGCAGCGCCTCTACCCCGGTCTTGGCCTCGGCGCCGGCCTGCACGATGGCCCCGGCATTCTCGCGACCCTGATCCAGCAGCTCCTGCGCAGCAGCCGGATCCACCCCGCCACCGGGGCGCAGGATGTTCACACAGGCCAGCGCCACGGCGACCGAGATGCTCGATACGATCACAGTGTAGACCAGTGTGCGGATGCCCACTGCCTTCAGCTTGCGTATCTCGCCCATGTCGGCAATGCCCACCACCAATGCGGAAAACAGCAGCGGGATCACCAGCATGAACAGCAGCCGCAGGAACACCTGCCCGATGGGTCCGGTAACATAGGTGACGACGGTGGTGATCCATGCCGCATCGCGGGCAAAGGTATAGGCCAGCAGGCCCGCCACCAGCCCGGCGATAAAGCCGATCAGGATGCGCCATTGCAGACGTGAATTGTGCGGCGGGGCGCTGGCGGCGAGTGCGGCGGCATCTACGTTCATCGTCTTCCCCTTGCCAGCCCAGCTCTAGGCGGCATTTAATGGCCGCGACTGTGGTTCAACTTTGCAGGGCCGACAAGGCAATCCGCCGGTATATGCGCTGAAGGGCGTAGAGATCGGCCACCGCCACCGCCTCGTCACGCTTGTGCATCGTGGCATTGCACAGACCGAATTCGATAACCGGGGCGAGGTTCTTGAGGAACCGCGCATCAGACGTGCCGCCGCTGGTGCTCGGTTCCGGCACGATCCCGGTCTCGGCTTCCACCGCCGCCGCGATCATCGCGGAAAACTCACCCGGCGGGGTCAGGAACGGCTCACCCGAAATGACCGGCCGCACTGTCGCCCCGTGGCGCGCGGCGATTTCTTCCAGCCGTGCGGTCAGGCCAACGCCACTGTGCCGATCGTTGAAGCGGATGGAAATGCGCCCCACCGCGCGCGGCGGGATCACGTTGGTGGCGGGATTGTTCACCTCCATGTTGGTGAGTTCCAGGTTCGACGGCTGGAACCAGTCAGTCCCCTCGTCCAGCCCCATCGCGTCCAGTTCGGCCATCAGCGCCACAAGGCGCGGCAGCGGATTGTCGGCCAGGTGCGGATAGGCCACGTGGCCCTCGCGCCCTTCCACCGTGAACCAGGCGTTGAGCGAGCCGCGCCGGCCGATCTTCATCATGTCGCCCAGCCGGTGCACGCTGGTCGGCTCGCCCACCAGGATCAGGTCGGGTGTCTCGCCCAGCTGCGCCATCCGTTCCATCAATGCGCGGGTGCCATGGCGGGCCTCGCCTTCTTCGTCGCCGGTGATGATCAGGCTGATCGTGCCTGCGTCCTGCGGAATATCGTGCAAGGCCGCCACCATGCAGGCAATCGCGCCTTTCATGTCCACCGCGCCGCGCCCGTACAGCAGGTCGCCGCGCACTTCGGGTTCAAAGGCGTGAGTGTGCCAGCCCTCGCCCGCCGGAACCACATCGAGGTGGCCGGCAAAGGCGAAGTGGCGGCTGCCAACGGGGCCGTGGCGCCCTGCAAACAGGTTTTCTACCGGGCCGGTGGGGTGTGCGGCATCCGGCCCCTCGATGAAGCGGTGGACGGCAAAGCCCAGCGGCGCAACCATGCTCTCCAATGCGTCAAACACCGCGCCCGTGGCAGGGGTGACGCTGGGGCAGGCGATCAGGCGCTTGGTCAGGTCAAGCGGGTCGGACAGGGGGGCGGCGTTGTTCACAGCAGCGGGCATATGGGCTAAGCAATGCCGAGACAAGCGGGGGAACCAGCGCCATGCCCAAGGTCGATCTCAGCCAGGTTCCTGCCAAGGGCACCACCATCTATCCGCCGCCGTTGAACCGCGAGATGGCGGGCCGCTGGCAGCAGCGCATCGGCGATCACGCGGGGTTGGCACACCTGTGCGCCAATTACGTCACGCTGGAACCCGGCGCATGGTCCAGCCAGCGCCATTGGCACCACGGCGAGGATGAGCTGGTGGTGATGCTGTCAGGCGAGGCGGTACTGGTGGAAGAGGCCACTGACGAAAACGGGGGCGAGACACTGCTCCACCCCGGCGATATCTGCCTGTGGCCTGCCGGAGCGACTAACGGCCACTGCATCCAGAACCGCAGCACCCGGCCCTGCCGGTTCCTGGCCGTCAGCGCGGGCCACGAAACGGCGGGCGGGGTCTATTCCGATATCGACATGCTGTTTGGCGAAGCAGGCTATACCCGCAAGGATGGCACGCCCTATTAATCGTAATCGTTGCGCTGGTATTCCGGTGCCAGGTTGTCGAACTTGGTGAATTCGCTGATGAATTTCAGCTGCACGTTGCCGGTGGAACCGTGGCGCTGCTTGGCCACGATCACGGTGGCCTTGTTCATCACCTCCAGGTGCCGTTCGATCCACTTGTCGTACTTGGCCACGGCATCGGCGCTGCTGGTCTCGGTGGGATCATCCGGTTTGGCGGCGTTGTGGTAGTATTCCTCGCGGAAGATGAACCACACCATGTCCGCGTCCTGCTCGATCGAGCCGGATTCGCGCAAGTCGGACAATTGCGGGCGCTTGTCCTCGCGGCTTTCCACCGCCCGGCTTAGCTGCGAGAGCGCGATCACCGGCACGCTGAGCTCCTTGGCCAGCGTCTTCAGGCCGCGGCTGATCTCGGAAATCTCGTTCACCCGGTTGTCGTTGGCGCGGCCGGAGCCTTGCAGCAACTGCAGGTAATCGACCACCACCAGCCCGATATCGTGCCGCCGCTTCAGCCGCCGCGCGCGGGTCCGCAACGCGCCGATGGTGAGCGCGGGGGTATCGTCGATATACAGCGGCAGATCGTTCAGGTTCTGGCTGGCGCGCGAGATGCGCTTGAAATCTTCATGACTGATGCGGCCCATGCGCAGCAGTTCGCTGCTGATCTCGGCCTGTTCAGCCAAGATACGCGTGGCCAGCTGGTCGGCGCTCATTTCCAGGCTGAAGAAGGCAACCGGCGCGCCCACCGACTTATCGGGCGCGATCCCGTCAGCCAGGTCGCGGGTGTAACGCACCGCGCAGTTGAAGGCGATGTTGGTGACCAGCGAAGTCTTGCCCATGGCGGGGCGGCCGGCCAGGATGATCAGGTCGCTTTCGTGCAGGCCACCGATTTTGGCATTCAGGTCATTCAGCCCGGTGGTGCGCCCGGAAATGTGCCCGCCGGAATTCAGCGCGCGTTCGATCTGCTGGATCGCGGCGAAGCTTGAGGTGCGGAACGGCTGCGCCTCGCTGCCTTCCGAAGCGCCCTCGGCCACGCGGTACAGCGCGGCTTCGGCCCGCTCGATCTGGCGCAAAGGCTCCACTTCCTCGGACGTGTCGAGCGCGCTTTCCACCAGTTCACGGCCCACGCTGACCAGTTCGCGCAGCAAGGCCAGGTCATAGATCTGCTGCGCCAGTTCGCGCGGCGCCAGCAGGCCCTGCCCGTCGGCCGTCAGCTGCGCCAGATAGGCCGTGCCACCCAGCTGGGCGAGTGCTTCGTCACCTTCGAAATAGGGCTTCAGGGTAACCGGCGTGACCACCATCTGCCGGTCGGCCAGCGTGGTAATGCGGTCAAAGATCCGCTGGTGCAGGGGGACGAAGAAATGCTCGGCCCGCAAGGGGGCGATCAACTCCTCCAGCACGCGGTTGTCGATCAGGATCGCGCCCAGGAAAGCGGCCTCAGCCTCAAGGTTGGCGGGCAAGGCGCGGCCCTGCACGGCCCCGGCTGCGGGCGCGGACTGGGCATCGGGAGAGCGGATCAGCAGGTCTTCATCAGGCATGGGCCGCTGATGCGCCAAGCCGCGAAGGCCCGCAAGGCGTGGCGCGACAATTGCGGCCAGCGCCCCCTGTGGATAGTGGGGATGAGTGCTTTTCGCATTTGCAGCAACCGGGTTCATCTGTAACAAACCGCCCCGTCATGCCCACCACCCCGCCAACCGACCTGCCCACCGACAGAATCGCCAGCATCACGCTGGACGAAGCGACGATCATCGCCCGCAGCGCCGACGTGGAAGCCGAGCGCGCCGCCGCGCTGCACGCGTTGGTCGAAGACAACGAATTTCGCCCGCTGTGGGCCGTGGCCAAGGGTCACAAGGGGCCGTGGCACCTGCACTTGTCTGTGATCGACGGGATGCTGATGGTGCAGGTGCACGGCGTGGATGACGCTGATGCCCAAGTCGATTCAGGCACCGTAGGCTTGGGTATGGCCCGCCTGCGCCGCGTGATCCGCGAATATTTCGCCATCTGCGACAGCTATTACAAGGCGCTGCGCAAGGCCACGGCAGCCGAGATCGAGACACTCGACATGACCCGCCGGGCGATCCACGATCGCGGCACCCGCCACCTGCTGCATATTCTTGAAGGCAAGATCGTCACCGATTTTGCCACTGCAAGGCGGCTGTTCACTTTGATCTGCGTGCTGCATATCAAGGGCTGAGGCTAGGGCCTTACCAAGGGACGGGAAATCAAGAGCAGTCATGGGCAGGAAGAAGGCATTTCGCTGGCGCGGGCGCGTGGCCGCCGCCCTGCTGCTGGCTGCAGTTGTGGGCGGTGCCTGGGCCTGGTGGCAGGCGCAGCACTGGATGCCGTCGCGGCAGGATTACCCGATGCAGGGCGTGCTGCTGGGCGCGGCTGACGGTCCGGTGGACTTCCGTGCGCTGGCCGCCATCGGCGCCAATTTCGTCTATCTGGAAGCCAGCCAGGGCGCAGCCGGACGCGACGCCGCCTTTGCCGCCAACCTTGCCGCGCTGACCGGTGGACCGCTGCCGTTTGGCGTGGTGCACGAATTCGATCCCTGCATCCCGGCAGAGCGGCAGGCGGCCAACTTCGTCACCATCGTGCCGCGCAGTGCGGCGCTGCTGCCACCAGTCATCGCGCTGGACAAGCCCGCCAGTGCCTGCGGAGATCCGGCGATTGAGAACGGCGTGGAGGCCGAGCTGACCACCTTCCTCAACCAGGTGGAAGGCCACTCCGGCCAGGCCGCGATCCTGCGCCTGTCACCGGACTTCGAGGCGCAGTACCACGTGGCCAGCCGCATCGAGCGCAACCTGTGGCTGGAACGCGGCTGGCTGGAGCCCGAATATGCCGGGCGCCCGTTCACCTTGTGGACCGCCAACCCGCAGCTCGCTACCGAAGTCACCGAACACCCGGTGCGCTGGGTAGTGGCGCAGCGATAAGGAAATGGGCGATGGACCAGACCGCGAAAGACAGCCTTCTGGCCTCAGCCCGTGCGGCGGCGGACAACGCCTACGCCCCCTATTCCCGCTTCCGCGTGGGCGCGGCGCTGCTGTTTGCCGATGGCGCGGTAGTCAGCGCCGCCAATGTCGAGAACGCCAGCTATGGCCTGTCGCTGTGTGCCGAAACCACGGCAGTGGCGCAAGCAATGGCCGCCGGGCGCCGCGGCGGGCTGGTGGCCGTGGCGATCAGCGGACCGGACGCGGTTGAAATCAGCCCGTGCGGCCGGTGCCGCCAGGTGCTGAACGAACTGGCGGCGCTGGATGCCAGCGATCCGCTGGTGCTGGGCGAAGGCCGGCAAGGCACCCGCGAATGGCGCTTGTCGGCGCTGCTGCCCGATGGGTTTGGGCCGGACTCGCTGG
>JAZKFK010000443.1:0-3806 GCA_040386475.1 Pseudomonadota bacterium
GCCCCAGATCGGGCTGGATATACGGCATCAGGAAGTTGAGCGCGTTGCGATCGAAAAACAGGATGCCGAAATTGAGGCACAGCAGCGTGACCAGCAGCACCTGGTATCGGCCAGAGGATCGGCCAGAGGATCGGCAATCGGATCGTCCTGCCTGCATGCTCACTCCCACTCCGCATGCCCGCCTTTGGTGGCAGGTCAGGCAAGGGTCATCCCATGATTTGCGGGGCTTGGGAAGCGGCTAGCGGCTTAACCGGAATACAGCATGTTCCGCCCGCCAGTTGGCATTCAACCCGCCAATCTCGCGGCCATCGGCAAAGAACCAGCTGCCTTCAACGGTCACGCCCTTGGCGGCCAGCAGGCGCCGGAAGTCCTCCACCGTCACGTGGTGGATGTTGCTCGTTTCGTACCAGCTGACCGGCAGGTGGCGCGTTACCGGCATGCGGCCATGGACCAGCAGGCTCAGGCGCATCTTCCAATAGGCGAAGTTGGGAAAGCTGACAAAAGCCGTGCGGCCGATGCGCAGCAGCTGGTCCAGCATGTAATCGGGCCGCTGGGCGGTCTGCAGCGTCTGCGAGAGGATCGCCACGTCATAAGCGGCGTCGGGATAGTCGGCCAGGTCACGGTCGGCATCGCCTTGCACCACGCTCAACCCCCGTGAGACGCAGCGTTCGACCAGTTCGGGATCGATCTCCATCCCGCGCACGTCCACGCCGCGGGTAGACCGCAGCACGTCCATCAGTTCGCCCTCGCCGCAGCCGACATCCAGCACGCGCACACCGGTTGGCACCAGGCTGGCGATCTTGGCGAGGTCGGGGCGCAGGCTCATGCCGGCACCGGGTAAAGGTTGGTGAACACGCGTTCCATCATCCGTTCGGGCGTAGCCTGGCCGTTCCAGCCCAGCTGTTGATACAGCCCTTGCGCATCCAGCGTATGCAAGCCCCAGCGGCGCAGCCCCTGCAGCCTGGGGTGATCCTGCAAGGCGGCGACCATCGCCTTGGACAAGCCCAGCCCGCGATGGTCTTCCAGCACATAGACATCAGCCAGCCAGGCAAAGGTGGCATGATCGGTAATCACGCGGGCGAAGGCCACCTGCGCGCCCTGGTGCCACACCGCCACGCAGAAGCTGTTGGCCAGCGCCCGCTGCACCGTTGCCACCGGAATACCGGGCGACCAGTAGCTGCGCGCGAGGTAGGCATGCGTTGCCGCCACGTCGATTTCCGCCTGATTATCGGTCAGCGTATATCCGGCGGGCACGGCGATCATCCCACAAAGCCCTTCACCACCCGGTCAAGCGCGGGGCATTCCAGCAGGAAGCTGTCGTGGCCGTATGGCGCGCTCAGTTCCACAAAGCTGACCGGCGCGGCCACGGCGTTCAGCGCATGGACGATGGCGCGGCTTTCGGCGGTGGGATAAAGCCAGTCCGTATCGAAGCTGACCACGCAGAAGCGGGTGTCGCGCGCACTGCGGAAGGCATCGGCCAGCAGGCCGCCGTGCTCTTCCGCCAGGTCGAAATAGTCCATCGCCCGGGTGATGTAGAGGTAGGAGTTGGCATCGAAGCGGTTGGTAAAGGCGATGCCCTGGTGGCGCAGGTAGCTTTCCACCTGGAAATCGGCGTCGAACCCGAAGCTCTTGGCCTCGCGGTCCTGCAAGCGGCGGCCGAACTTTTCGGTCAGCCCGGCTTCGGAAAGATAGGTGATATGTGCGGCCATGCGCGCAACGGACAGGCCCTTCTCCGGACCTTTCCCGCCGGCGTGATAATCGCCTCCTGCCCAGTCCGGATCGGCCATGATCGCTTGCCGACCGACCTCGTGGAAGGCGATGTTCTGCGCGCTGTGGCGCGCGGTAGTGGCCACCGCCAGCACCCGTTCTGCCCGGCCCGGCCAGTTGGCAGCCAGCGACAGCGCCAGCATCCCGCCCATCGATCCGCCGACCACGGCATGCAGCCGATCGATCCCCAGTTGGTCCAGCAGGGCCACCTGGGCACGGACCATGTCGCGCACGGTGATAACGGGAAAGCGCATGGCGTAAGGCTGGCCATCCGGTCCCACCGAAGCCGGCCCGGTGGAACCCATGCAGCCGCCCACCACGTTGGCGCAGATCACGTGGAAGCGGTTGGTGTCGATCGGCTTGCCGGGGCCGACCATGCGCTCCCACCAGCCGGGCTTGCCGGTCACCGGGTGCTGCATGGCCACGAACTGGTCACCCGTCAGCGCGTGGAAGATCAGGACGGCGTTGCCCTTGTCGGCCGCCAGCTCGCCATAAGTCTCGTACGCCAGTTCCACGCTTGCCAGCACCTTGCCGCTGTCCAGCAGCAGCGGCGCGGCCAGCACGAGGCGGTTGAGATCGGATGCAAGGACACTGGCCATGGGACGGGAGGGACTTGGGGCCTCGCGTGCGGGCTGTCAATTGCGTGCGCATGGCGCTAAGGCCCCTGCCCGTGACAAACGACCAGATCGATCGCCCCGCCACGCAGGCAATGCCCACGATGAAGCCGTGGATCGCGGCGATCCATGCCTATGTGCCCGGCAAGTCGAAAAACGCCGACGGCAAGCCCCTGATAAAGCTGTCAGCCAACGAGAATCCGTTGGGCACCAGCCCGGCGGCCATGGCGGCGCGGCGCGCGGTGGACGATGCGGCAACCTATCCCGATCCCGATTCCGTCGCCTTGCGCACTGCGCTGGGCCAGTTGCACGGCATCGATCCCGCGCGGATCGTGTGCGGTACCGGGTCGGACGAACTGCTCAACCTGGCAGCGCAGGCCTTCGCCGGACCGGGAGACGAGGTGGCCTATGTCCGCTTCGGCTTTTCGGTTTACGACATTGCCGCCCGGCGCTGCGGAGCGACCCCGGTGGTGGCGCCGGACAAGGACTTTGGCACCGATGTGGATGCCTTGCTGGCTTGCGTAACCCCGGCCACGCGGGTGGTGTTCGTAGCCAATCCCAACAATCCCACCGGCACTTTCCTGCCGCGCGCCGAACTCGCCCGCCTGCACGCGGGCCTGCCGGCAGACGTGCTGCTGGTGGTGGACCGCGCCTATGCCGAATATGTCGCGCCCGCCGATGACGATGGCGCACTGGCGCTGGCCGAGCGGCACGACAACGTGCTGGTCACGCACACCTTCTCCAAGATCTATGGCCTTGCGGGTGAGCGGATCGGCTGGGGCACCGGCGCACCTCATCTGGTGGATGCGCTCAACCGCATTCGCGGGCCGTTCAACCTGACCACCACCGCGCAAGCCGCAGCGCAGGCGGCACTGGCCGACCAGGCATTCGTGCAAGCCAGCCGTGAACACAATTCGCATGAACGCGCCCGCTTCGTCGCCGCGATCGAGGCGCTGGGCAACCACGGCCTGCGTGCCGTGCCCAGCGAGGCGAACTTCGTGCTGGTGCTGTTTGAAGGCGCGCTGAGCGCCGCAGCCGCGCTGGAGGGTATCGGCCAGGCGGGCTATGCCGTGCGCCACCTGCCCGGCCAGGGCCTGCCCCAGGCGTTGCGCATCACCATTGGCACGGCGGCGCAGATGGACACGATTGCGCAAGTGCTGCGGACCATGGCAGAAGCCGTGCGATGAGCTTCCAGCGCATTGCCATTATCGGCCTGGGCCTGATCGGCGGCTCAATCGGCCTCGCCGTGCGCGAGGACCTGCCCGATGTGACCACCACCGGGTTCGACATCGATCCCGCCGTGCGCAAGCGCGCGCGCGAGCGCGGCCTGGCCGATGTGATCTGCGACGATCCGGGCGAGGCCGTGCGCGGGGCCGACCTGGTGATCCTGTGCGTGCCGGTGGGCGCCATGCGCGAAGCCGCCGC
>JAZKFK010000444.1:0-6527 GCA_040386475.1 Pseudomonadota bacterium
ACCAGTTCTTCGAATATGCCTGCCACGAAGGCAATTACATGCCGCGCGACTATATTAGCGCCAGCCGCGCGCAGCAGGCCCGCATTGCCGCCGGCGAGGAAGCTGCGATCACCGCCGAGAACGACGACCGCAGCCGCTTTGCCCTGCCGTTCGACTGGGATCCCGGCACCGGCCCGCGTGCGGCTCCGGGTGGGGCCAGCGCGCCCATCCCCACGCCGCCGCCATCACGCCCCAGCGGTCGCTGAGCGCACGACGAAACTGACACAAAAAGGGGACCGAAACCAGACCAGGTTGCGGCCCCCTTTTGGGTCTACTCAGAGCCCGGTCATCCAGCAACCCACCCGTTGCAAGCTGGCGGGAGCAGGGCGAATAATCTGCGCGCCCCGGCCCCCAGATTATTCGCCCTGCTCTTCGGCTTCTTCCACCGCCGCATCCACTGCATCCTCGGCAAAGTCCTCGTAAGTCGGCACGACCGGCGCCTGCAGCCCCTCGACCACCTCGATCGAAAAGCCTCCGGCCGCGCCGATGGTGCTGGCCCGAAGGCGCAGGCGTTCCAGCCAGACGCCGTCAGTAGCCAGCGCGGTCAGGTCCACCGGGATGCGTGCATTCAGATCGCCGCCGGTGTCATCGTCGGTCTTCATCGCGGCAAAGCCCAGCGGCGTCTCGAACCCCAGTTCCAGGAACGGATCGATCCCGCCGGGGAAATCCGGATCTTCGGACAAGGGCTTGGTCAGGTTGAAGGTTACTTCGCCCTGCCCGCCGCGGATCGCGGCGATCAGTGCGGGTGACAGCGAGAAGATCGCTGCTGAATCGGGCGTGGTGCCGTTGGTTTCCTCGTCATAGACGGGTTCGACGGCAAAGCCGGACAGCGGTTCGCCAAAGACCAGCGCGGTTTCTCCGCTGACCACCAGTTCGCGCGGCGCCGCCACGCGCAGGGTGAAATCGCCGCCCGTGTCACCATAGGGCATGGCTTCCAGCGTGTAGGTGCCGGTTTCCGGCAGGGTGATGCGGATCAGCGAGTTGAGGTTGGTGCCGTTGTCGTCGCTTTCCTGCAGCACCTCGCCATCGGTGCCCAGGCCCTTGTAGAGCTTGAGGTAGGGATCGAGCGCGCTATCGGTCACTTCGGTATCCGATACGGCGGCCGCCACCAGCGCCACTTCCAGCAACTGGCCCGCCTGGCCGGTAATGGTGAACAGCTGACTTTCGCCCACCTCCAGTGTGCCGGTGGTGTCCGATCCCGGCGTGACGGTGCGGGTTACCGGGGGTGACCAGGCGCGTGGGCGCAAGTGCAGTTCAAACGCGCCAGCGGTCTCGTTCTCCTCCAGAAAACCGAATGGGCTGACGGTGATTTCGACCAGTTGCGCGCGTTCGGCCACCACGCTGGCGCGCGAGGCCATGTTGTCGCCGCTGTCGTCATCCTCGGCCAGCACCTCGCCGCTGCGCACATCGGTGATGGTCAGCGTGGGATCGAGTGACGAGCCATCGGTCGGGATCGCATCCACCTGCAAGCGGGTGTTGGCCGGGATGGTATAGCGATAGCGGACGGGAGCGGTGGTAATCTCGCCTTCGAAGATCAGTACGTCGCTGGTGGCGCGATCGAGATTGCGCACTTCCTGTGCATTGGCGGCAGATGGCACCAGCATGGCGGCGGCAGACGCCAGCAGGACAGCCCTAAGCCCGCAGTTACCCAGCGGCAGATTCATGTCAATTTCCCCTTCGACGAACGGCCCACCGGGCAAGACCCCGATGGCACCACATCCGATGTATGAGGTCAAAGCCTAATGCGTGCTGCCACGCGATTATCGAGTGCTGTCAGAGAGGTGACATGTGTTGTTAGCTGGCGCCATTGCGCCAACCCACCCCGCTACGACTAGCCTCACTGCGTTCGGACAAGTCTCGCTCCCCTCCCGCTTGCGGGAGGGGCTGGGGGTGGGTCAGGCCGACAAGTGATCCACCAGCGCCCGCACCTTCTTCTGCCGCCATTGCGGGCGCGGGGCGACCAGCCAGTAGGCGTGGCGGCATTCTTCGGTTTCGCCGATTGCGACCAGCCGCCCGGAAGCCAGCGCCTCCGCCACCAGCGGCAGCGGCATTGTGGTGCGCCCAAGGCCCGCCAGCGCGGAAGACAGTGCCTGCCCCGCATTACCGACTTGCAGCAGCGCATCCTCGCCTTCTGGCGCGGCGAAACCGGGCCACGAAATCCAGCCTTGCGCATCGGCCGAAGCGGCCACCGTCACGCGCGATCCGGGGGCCAGTTGCACGCCCTCCAGTTCACCCGGCCCTTCGGACAGGCGGATGGCGACATCGAGGTTAGCCTCGGTAAAATCGGCGTCCTCGTCAGCAATCAGCTGGAAGCGCACATCGGGATTGGCGGCGCGGAATGCGGCGAGGCGCGGGGCCAGCCACTGGGCATAGAATTCGCGCGGCACGGCGATGGTGTAATTGCTGCTGGACTGGCCCGCCTGCATCGCCTGCACGGCTTCTTCGAACCGCAGGAACCCTTCGCGCAACGGATCCAGCCCGGCCACCGCCTCATCGGTCAGTTCCAGCCCCTTGCTGGTGCGGCGGAACAGCACCACGCCCAGCACGTCTTCCAGCGCGCGGATCTGCTGGCCGACAGCGGCGGGGGTCACCGCCAGCTCGTCCGCGGCGCGGGTGAAGCTGAGGTGCCGGGCGGCGGCATCGAACACGCGCAAGGCGTTGAGGGGCAAGTGCGTGCGTTTCATCTTGCAGCGCGCTGTAATGGCAGCACTGGGCGGCGGCAAGCAGGGAGCAGATATTCGCTTGACCGATTGCAGGTGAAACCACAGGAACGGCGCCATCGTCACGCCTGCCGGAGTTGTCCATGCGCCGCTTTCTCGCCGCTCTCACCGTATTCCTCGGCCTGTTGAGCGCGCCCCTGCTGGCGCAAAGCATGGTGCAAGGCAGTTTTCGCGCGCAAGTGCCCACGCTGGAACAGGTGGTCGGCCATCGCAGCGGCACGCAGATTTCCAGCCCGGAACAGGCAGTGCAATACCTGCGCGCGCTGGCCGAGGCCGAGCCAGAGCGGATGCGGCTGATCGAATACGAACGCACCTGGGAAGGCCGTCCGCTGGTCTATGCGGTAATTTCCAGCCCGGCCAACATGGCCCGGATCGAAGCCGTGCGGGCCGATCTGGCGCAATTGGGCCAGGGCACGGCGCCCTCTGCCCTGGCCGACGCGCTGCCGGTGACGTGGCTGGGCTATGGCGTGCATGGTGACGAGATTTCCAGCACCGATGCGGCGCTGGCGGTGGCCTATCACCTGATCGCTTCGCAAGGCGATGCGGCGGTGGACCGCATCCTGACCAATACCGTGGTGGTGATCGACCCCAGCCAGAACCCCGATGGGCGCGCGCGCTTCGTCAACAGCTACCGCGCACAGGCCGGCCTGGCGGTATCGGGCGACCGGTTCAGCGCATCGGCCGACCAGCCGTGGCCGGGCGGTCGCTTCAACCATTACCTGTTCGACCTCAATCGGGACTGGTTCGCCGTTACCCAGCCGGAGACGCGCGGCAAGATCGCCGCCGTGCGCGAATGGCAGCCAGTGGTGGTGGTCGATGCGCACGAGATGGGCGGCGATGACAGCTACTTCTTCCCGCCCGTGGCCGATCCCATCAACCCCAACGTCACGCAAGGCCAGCGGGACCTGATGGGCCTGCTGGGCCGCAACAACGCCGCCGCGATGGACCGCATCGGCCAGCCCTATTTCACCCGCGAGGTGTTCGACCTGTTCTACCCCGGATACGGTGACAGCTGGCCCACGCATAATGGCGCAATCGGCATGACTTACGAGCAGGCCAGCGCGCGCGGGCTGGCGTGGGAACGCAGCGACGGCAGCGTGCTGACTTATGCCGACGGGGTGCGCAACCACTTCACCACCACGCTGGCCACCGCGCAGACCGTGGCCGACAACGCCCAGCGGTTCCTGTCCGAATATGCCGCCTATCGCCGCAGCGCGATTGCCGGGCAGGCCGGTGGCAGCGGCGGCTATGTGATCGACCTGGCGCAACGCCCGTGGAATGCCGAACAACTGGCCCGGCGGCTGGCCTTGCAGGGCGTGGCGGTAACGCGCGTCAATGGCCCGGCCACGGCTTGCGGGCGCAATTATCCGGCGGGCTACCTGTCCGTCTCCACCGCGCAGGCTTCGGCCCGGCTGATCCGCAGCCTGCTGGATGCCAATACCCCGCTGCCGCCGCAATTTGTCACCGCGCAGGAGAACCGCCGATCGCGCGGGCTGGCGCATGAATTGTACGATACCACCGCCTGGTCGGTGGGGCAGATGTCCGGCCTTTCGGTCCGCGAATGCGCCGCAGCCGGTGGCGGCAGCACGATTGGTGCCGATGACGCCCTGCCTGCGCGCGCGGCTGCTCCCGGTGCGTTCGGCCTGGCCGTGCGCTGGACCGATAGCGGCCAGGTGCGGCTGGTGGCCGAAGCCCTCGCCGCTGGCCTGGTGGGCCGCGCGACCGATGAGGCGTTCTCGGTTGGCGGCCAGACCTTCCCGCGTGGCACCGTGGTCTTTGCCACCGGCGATAATGGCGACCGGCTGGGCGAACTGACCTCGCTCGCCACCCGCATCGGGGCCGAGACCGTGGCGCTTGGCTCTGGCTGGGTCGACAGCGGCCCCAACCTTGGCAGCGATGCCTTCCGCCGCTTGTCGCGCCTGCCGCGCGTGGCCATGCTGTGGGATGACGGGGTGGATCCGACCAGCGCAGGCGCCTTGCGCTATACGCTGGAACAGCGCCTCGCCATTCCCGTCACCGTGATCCGTACCGGCACCGTCGGCGGGGCCAACCTCTCGCGGTATGACGTGCTGCTGGTGCCCGATGGCTATTATGCCGAGGCGCTGGGCGCCGGGGCCAAGGGTGCCATCGCCGCCTATGCCCGTGGCGGCGGTGTGGTGGTGGCCATCGGCAATGCGCTGACCGCATTCAACCGCGGTGACAGCGCGCTGTTCACCATCCAGCGCGAGACCGTGCTGGGCGGCGAACCGGCCAAGGATGAGGAAGACGAGGAGCCCAAGGACGCCGAGGGTGCTGCCATCGCTTCCGAAGCCGATTACCTGGCCGCCATCGCCGATCCGGCCCGCGCGCCCGATGTGCTGCCCGGTGCACTGCTCAACACCGCGATCGACGGCGACAGCTTCCTGTCCGCCGGATACGACAACGCCGCGCCGGTGGTATTTGCCAGCGGTGACCTGGTATTCGCCCCGGTCAGCCGCGCGGCAGGGACCAACGTGGTCCGCTTCGCTGCTGCCGACGGGCTGGTGGCCAGCGGCTATGTGTGGGCCGAGAACCGCCGCCAGATGGCGTTCAAGCCGTTCATGGTGGCCGAAGACGCAGGCAGTGGCCTGGCCATCGGCTTCACGCAGGACCCGGCAGTGCGCGGCTACCTCGACGGGCTGGACCTGTTGCTGGCCAATGCGGTGATCATGGCGCCGGCACGGGTGCGCTGATCCGGTAGTTGATGAGACTTGGGGAGCGCGCCCTCAGCGGCGCGCTTCATCCTGTTCCTGCGGCACGGCCAGCGGGAAATGCGGGATCGCCACTTCAAAGTGCGATCCGTCCTGCCGGGTGAAGGTGTAATGCCCTTCCATCGCGCCGTTAGCCACGGTCAACTCGCAACCCGACACATAGTCATGCGACTGGCCCGGCAGCAGCAGCGGGGTTTCACCCACCACGCCTTCACCGTCGACCAGGTTGACCATGCCGCGCGAGTCGGTGATCCGCCAGTGGCGCGTGCGCAGTTGCACGGCATCCTCGCGGTGGTTCTCCAGCCGGATATGATAGACCCAGAACCAGCGGCCCGCTTCCACCCGCGATTGTTCGGGCATGAAGTTGACCGAGACGCGCACCGTCACCCCGGAGGTGGAGGCAACGTGCTGGAACAGCGCTTTCATGGCACCACTGATCGTCATGAGTCGGCAGCGTAACGGCTTTCGGGCGGGCGGCAAGGGGACTAAACGGGTAATCGTGCGATTGATCGCTCCCCTGTTGCTGCTCGCCCTCAGCCGCGCACCGGGTGCGGGTGCTGATCGGCGATCTTCAGGCTGATGGCGTGCTGGGCAGGATCAGCTCCAGCGGAGCGACCAGCCGCCAGGTGATGCCAGCGGGCGCAAAGTCGATCCCCACCTCGCCACCGAAATAGCGGCGCGGCACTTCATTGATCAGAGTGTGGCCAAAACCCTTGCGCGTCGGCGGTGAAACCGGCGGCCCGCCGGCTTCGCTCCAGCTCAGCACCAGCTGGTCGTCGGCCACAGTTGCCACCACTGCCACTTGCCCGCCGCTGACCGACAAGGCGCCATATTTCAGCGAATTGGTGGCCAGTTCGTGCAGCGCCATGCCGATCACTTCGGCGGCGCGCGGGGCCAGGGAAACGGCCGGCAGATCCGTCACCAGCGTGCCGGGCGCATCGGCCACCAGTGCCAGTTGCCCGGCCACCAGATCGCCCAGCGGCACTTCGCGCCATTCGCGCCTGACCAGGATATCCTGGTTGACCGCCATCGAGCGGAT
>JAZKFK010000445.1:0-9756 GCA_040386475.1 Pseudomonadota bacterium
GGACTTGCCATAGGCGTGGCCGCTGACCATCCCGGCGGCGTTGAGATCGGCCCACACGGCGGGCAGGTCTTCCTTTTTGATGCCGAAGATATCCAACCGCTGGCCGCCGGTCACTTTCACCAGCGGGGCGTTGAACTTCTCCACCACGTCGGCAATGGCACGCAGCTCGCGCGGGTTGGTCACCCCGCCCCACATGCGCGGAACCACGGAATAGGTGCCGTCCTTCTGGATGTTGGCGTGCATCCGCTCGTTCACGAAGCGGCTCTGCTGGTCGTCCACGTACTCGCCCGGCCAGGCGCACAGCAGGTAATAGTTGAGCGCCGGGCGGCAGCTTGAACAGCCATCGGGCGTGGTCCAGTGCAGTTCCTGCATCACTTGCGGGATGGCGCGCAGGCCCTTGTCCACGATGTTGCGGCGCACGTCGTCATGGGTGAAGCTGGTGCACTTGCACATGGTCTTCGGCCCGCTCTCGATGTCGCCCCCCAGCGTGATCGCCAGCAGCTTTTCGACCAGGCCGGTGCAGCTTCCGCAGCTGGCCGACGCCTTGCAGGTAGAGCGCACCGCATCCAGGCTGTGCGCCCCGGCGGTGATGCAGCCGACGACCTGGCCCTTGGTAACGCCGTTGCAGCCGCAGATTTCTGCGTCGTCCGATAGTGCGGCAACGGCGGCATTAGGGTCCGCCGAAGCGCCCCCGTTGGCGAAGGCCTGCCCGAAGATCAGTGCCTCGCGGATGGGCGAAACATCCTCGCCCTTCTTCAGCAGGTCGAAGTACCAGTTGCCATCGGCGGTATCGCCATACAGCACCGCGCCCACCACGCGGCCATCCTTCACCACCACCCGCTTGTAGACCCCGCGCGCGGCATCCCGCATCACGATGTCCTCCGCCCCGTCCCCGCCCGAGAAATCTCCGGCGGAAAACAGATCGATACCCGAAACCTTAAGCTTGGTTGAGGTGACCGAACCTTCGTAGCCAGAAGGCGCATCGGTCAGGTGGCCGGCCAGGCTGCGGCACATGTCCCACAAGGGCGCCACCAGGCCATAGCAGGCCCCGCGATGCTGCACGCATTCACCCACGGCCAGCACATTGGGATCGCTGGTGACCATGTGATCGTCCACCAGGATGCCGCGTTCCACCGCCAGGCCCGCCGCCTTGGCAAGGCCGGTGGCGGGCCGGATGCCCACCGCCATCACCACGATATCGGCCTTGATGCGGCTGCCGTCTTCCAGCTCCACACCCGCCACGCGGCCATCGGTGGCGAGAATTGCCCTGGTGTTCGCGCCGGTCAGGATCGTCTGTCCGCGCCGCTCCAGCTCCTGCCGCAGCAGCCAGCCGGCGGCTTCGTCCAGTTGCCGCTCCATCAACGTGGGCATCAGGTGGATGACGGTCACCTTCATGCCCCGCAAGCTGAGGCCGTGCGCCGCTTCCAGCCCCAGCAGGCCGCCGCCGATAACCACGGCATCACCGCCATCGGCCGCTGCGGCCAGCATCTTGTCCACGTCATCCAGATCGCGGAAGGTAACCACGCCGGGCAAGTCCTTGCCGGGCACCGGGATGATGAACGGATCGGAGCCGGTGGCGATCAGCAGCTTGTCGTAAGGTTCCACCCGTCCGCTGCGCGATGTGACCGTGCGGGCCAGCGTATCGATGCTGTCCACCGGATCGCCGCTGACCAGCGTGATGGCATTGGCATCGTACCAGTCGGCATCGTTGATCACGATTTCGTCAAAGGTCTTCTCGCCCGCCAGCACGGGGGACAGCATGATGCGGTTGTAATTGACCCTTGGCTCGGCGCCGAAGATGGTGATGGCATAGCGGGCAACATCACGCGCCAGCACTTCCTCCACCGCGCGGCACCCGGCCATGCCGTTGCCGATCACCACCAGCTTCTCGGTCATGGGCATCACGCCCTGGAACCCTGTTTGCGCATTCACTTGGCACTCCTTCCCGCCTGCTGGCGGATCGATTGCGCACGCGAAAAAGCCGCCTGATCGTCTCCGAACGGAGAACAACCGGCGGCTTCGTTGCCACGCTGATGAGAATTGCGGAGAATTGCCGTGCTGGCGGTCCAACGCTGGACCGGGGCGATTCCCGCTATGGCTTGGTTCTAACCCGAGCGGGGCGGGATCGGCAAGCACATATTGCAATGCAACATGATTGCCGATCCGGCCGCGATCAGATCAGAAGCCCCATTCTGCTTGCAGCCAGAACTTCTCGGTATCCACCGCGAAGCCATCGCTGTTGTAATCGGCATACTTCACCATCATCGCCACCGGCCCCACACGGAAGCCAAGCGAGGCGTTGATCTCGGTGCCGTAGTCGAGATTGCCGAAGTCGCTGTCGAAGTCATGCCAGGCGACCTGCGCGGTGACTGGGCCCAATGCCGGCAACGTAAAGCCCTTGCGCAGCGACACCTGCAAGTCGCGCACGCCGTTGGTGGGCGTGGTCAGGAACAGGTCCGCCCACCCCTGGAAGGCGTGCATGGTGGCCAGCGGCGTCTGAAAAGCGGCCCGCCCTCCGTCGCTGCCCAACACTTCGTAATTGGCCGCCAGGGTGAAGCCCGCCATGGTGCCGCTGACCTCGGCAAAGTAATAATCCGCCTGGAAATCGGTGGGATTGATCCCGGTGTCGGACTGGATGGCATAGGAGCCGGTCAGGGCCACCGAAGTGCCGGGCTGCAAAGTGCGGCTGTAAGTGGCCGTGGCGCCATAGGTCTGGCTGGCGAAGGCGGCGCGGCTATCGTAGTCCAGCACATAGGCAAACGCAGTGGCATCGAAATTGGTCGTGTCGATCCCGGCGTTGACCAGCACCAGGTCACCATCGAAATGTTCGCTGGCGCTATCCACGCCAAAGATCGTGCGCTGCGAAATGGCATAGGTGGCATCGGCCACGAACATGCCCTGCTTCAGCTGGCCGCGCACGGCATCGAAGGTCTGCTCGTTCTGGCGCCAGCCCACGCTGCCCACAAACCGCTGGTTGCCCAGGTTGATGCGCTGACGGCCAACGGTCACGCCATTGCCGTCCATTACGTACGACAATTGCGCGCGGTTAAGCTCCACATTCTCCGGGTCGGCTACCGTAGGGTACGGTTCAACGCCGTTGAACCCCAGCGTATCGTTGTAGCGGTTGGACAATCCAGCGGTGCCTTCACCTTCCACCAGGACCTTGAAGCCATCGATGTTCAGTTCCGCGCCCAGCCGTATGCGGAAAGTCAGCGCCTCGGCGCTATCGGGAAAATTGGCCTGGTCGACCGCTTCATAGCGCAGGCGGGTGGCCGCCTGCATGTCCAGCGAGAAGTCCTCGCCCAGCACGATGGGATCGCCCGGAGCGGCCATGGCCGGAGTGGCCAGCGCGATGGTGGAAACGGCGGCAAGCAGGATCACAGTGGTACGCATCGGAAAATTCCCCCTCGGAATGATCGTCCAAGCAGGCCCCTTTGCCCGCCGTTGACCGGCTGGCGCCGGCCTTTGATGATGCTTTCATTCCACGGAGGGTCAGCGCCTTTGCCGCCCCCGGCCTCACCCCAAAGCCTTGTATTCAGGCCGCCTTTGTGGCTGGTCCGTGATCGTATTCGGCCAGGAAATGCAGCACTTCCTGCCGGTATTGATAGAACCGGGGATGGTCGAGCAGCTCCTTGCGGTTGCGCGGGCGCGGCAGGTCAACCTCCAGGATCTTGCCGATCGTGGCGTTGGGACCATTGGTCATCATCACCACGCGGTCGGCCAGCAGGATCGCCTCGTCCACATCGTGCGTCACCATGATCGCGGTCACCTTCGTGCGGTTCCACGTTTCCACCAGCACGTCCTGCAAGTCCCACCGGGTCAGGCTGTCGAGCATGCCGAACGGCTCGTCCAGCAGCAGCAGACGGGGGCTGAGTGCGAAGGCGCGGGCGATGCCCACCCGCTGGCGCATGCCGTTGGACATCTCCGCCGCCTGCTTGTCGCGCGCATCTCCCAGGCCCACCCGCTCGAGGTAGTAGTCGACGATGTCGCGCCGTTCGCTTTTGCTGGCATGCGGATAGACCCGCTCCACGCCAAGGGCCACGTTCTGCCGCGCGGTCAACCACGGCATCAGGCTGGGCGCCTGGAACACCACCGCCTTGTCCGGCCCGGCGGCGCTGATCTCGCGGTTGTCGAGCACGATGCCGCCGCCGGATATCTCGTTCAGGCCCGCCGCCATGGTCAGCACGGTGCTTTTGCCGCAACCCGAGTGGCCGATCAGGCTGACGAATTCGCCCCGGTTCATGATCAGGTTGAAATTGTCGACCACCTTCAGCGGCCCCTTGGGCGTGGGGTAGACCTTGTCGAGCTTGAAGAACTCCAGATACCGCTTCTCCACCGCGCTTTGTGCCGCATCGCGGTAGGCCTGCGGTGGAGGCGCAAGGTCCAGCGGGGTCACGTTGGGCAGGTCGATCCGGCTCTCGCCCACGGTGCCGCTCTCGGCGTTGAGCAAGCTGAGATAGGAAACGATCTCGCGCCGCAAGTGCTGGAAGGCGGCATCGTCATTCACTGCCTCGCGGTCGCGCGGGCGCGGCACGGTCACATCCCAGATGCGGCCGATCCGTGCCGCAGGGGCCGGGGTCAGCACTGCGACACGGTCGGCCAGCAGGAGTGCCTCGTCCACGTCGTTGGTCACGAGGACAATGGTGCGACCCTCCTCCTTGCGGATACGTTCGATCTCGTCCTGCAGCTTGCCGCGGGTCAGCGCGTCGAGCGCCGAGAGCGGCTCGTCCATCAGCAGGATTTCCGGCTCCATCGCCAGGGCGCGGGCCACGGCCACGCGTTGCCGCATGCCACCCGAAAGCTGCGCCGGCTTGCGATCCAGCGCATGGCCCAGGCCAACCAATTCCACCTTCTGCTGCACCAGTGCCGCGCGTTCTTCAGCGGTGCGATCCTTGTGCACCGCGTCCACCGCTAAGGCCACGTTCTGCTGTACCGTCAACCACGGGAACAGAGAGTACGACTGGAACACCACCCCGCGATCCTTGCCGGTACCTTTCACCGGCCGGCCGCGCAGCAGGATCTCGCCGCTGTCGGCTTCCTGCAGGCCCGCGATGGTGCTGATCAGCGTGGTCTTGCCGGCACCGGAGAAGCCGAGGATGGCGACAAATTCGCCTTCCGCAACTTCCAGGTCGATCCCGTCCAGCACGTGAGTGATGGTCCCGGACTTGCCGGTGTAGGACTTTGTGATTCCCTTAAGGGAGAGGATCGGGTTGGTCGTCGCCATGGTCACACCGTCCGGTTGCGCGAGACGAGGCCTTCCAGGGCCATCATCAGGCGATCAAGGCCAAAGCCGATGAAGCCGATCACCACCACCGCGAACATGATCCGGGCAAGCGACTGGCTGGAACCGTTCTGGAATTCATCCCACACGAACTTGCCAAGGCCGGGGTTCTGGCTGAGCATTTCCGCCGCGATCAGCACCATCCAGCCCACGCCCAGCGAAAGACGCATGCCGGTGAAGATGTAGGGCAGGCTGCTGGGCAGGACCAGCTTGGTCAGCTTGGCGAACCATCCCAGCTTCAGCACGCGACCTACGTTGAGCAGGTCCTTGTCAATGCTGGCCGTGCCGACCGAAGTGTTGATCAGCGTGGGCCACAGCGAACACAGCATCACCACCAGCGCCGAGATGATGAAGCTCTTGGCCAGCACCGGGTCGGCGCTGGTCACCACGGCACTGATAACCATGGTCACGATGGGCAGCCAGGCCAGCGGGCTGACCGGCTTCATGATCTGCACCAGCGGATTGATCGCCGCGTTGACCGTGGGCGACAGGCCGCAAACCAGGCCAATCGGCACCGCCACCAGCGTCGCCAGGCCGAAGCCCAGCGCCACGGTCTTCAGGCTGGTCAGGATCTGGTCAAGGAACGTGGGCGGGCCGTTATAGGCAAATTCGGTCACTCCGGCGCTGTTGCCCGCCGCGACGGCGGCCGCGTTGCGCGCTTCCTGATCGGCATAGAACTGTGCTTCGTTGGCGCTGGCCGCCTGCCATTCCTCGAACAGCGCCCCGCCCTGCCCGGCCACTTCGACCGGGCCCGGCAAGGCCCCTAGCGAGGTTTGGACTTGCGGCGCCAGCACTGCCCACAGCGCCAGGAAGATTGCGATGCCCGCCAGCGGTGCCAGCAGCGACTTTGCCCAGCCTTTTATAGCCATACCCACCGCATTGGGCCGAGCGGGCGCCAGCGCGGTTGGGGTGGAAGCGACCGCCGCCGGGGCAGCGGCCGGCTTTTCCGGCATGTCCTGTGGGGTGGTCAGGGTTGCATATGCGGTAGCCATGGGCGCAGTTCCTTGGATATCAGTCTTGCCGGGTGCGGTCATCAGGCGCCGGAGACGCCGGCGGCGGTAACACTCTGGCCTTCCTTCAGGCCGATCGCGAAACCGGCCAGGTAGGCGTTGGGCTGCTTGCCGTCATAGCTCATGCCGTCGATGAATTCGGCGGTCGGCGCGCGAAATCCGTCAGTCTCGGGCACGGCATCGGCGGGGATCGCCTGGGCCTCCACCAGCTTGTTGGCGGCGGCCAGATACAGGTCCGGGCGATAGACCTTCTTGGCGGTGTCGAAGTACCAGCTGTCGGGGTGATCTTCGGCGATCTGGCCCCAGCGGCGCATCTGCGTGAGATACCAAACCGCGTCTGAGTAATACGGATAGCCGGCGTATTCGTTGAAGAAGATGTTGAACCCTTCGGCCGGGCGCGTGTCACCCTTCTCGAAGGTGAACTGTCCGGTCATGCTGGCGGCCAGCACTGCGGCATCGGCGCCCACGTAATTGGGGCGGCTGAGGATTTCGACCGCTTCGGCCCGGTTAGCGCCGCCATCGGCATCCAGCCACTGCTGGGCCTTGATCACGGCGCGCATGATGGCGACCGTGGTGGCCGGGTTGGTGGTGGCGAAATCCTCGCGGAAGCCGAGGACCTTTTCGGGGTTGTTCTTCCAGATCTCGTTGTCGGTGATCACTGGCACGCCGATGCCGCGTACCACTGCCTGCTGGTTCCACGGCTCGCCCACGCAGTAACCCTCGATCGTGCCGGCTTCCAGCGTGGCGGGCATCTGCGGCGGCGGGGTAACTGACAGGTTGACCTCGGCCCCAACCGTCCCGGCAACGTCGCCCGGCGTGTAGAAGCCGGGATTCAGCCCGCCCGCCGCCAGCCAGTAGCGCAGCTCGTAGTTGTGGGTCGAGACAGGGAACACCATGCCCATGTTGAAAGGCTTGCCTTCAGCCTTGAAGCTCTCAACCACCGGCCGTAGCACTTCGGCGGAGATCGGATGCTTCGGCTTGCCACCTTCCATTGGCAGGTTAGGCTTGATCATGTCCCACACGCGGTTGGACAGCGTGATGGCATTGCCGTTGAGGTCCAGGCTCATCGGCGCGATCAGGTTGGCCTGCGTGCCATAGCCCAGCGTGGCGGCAATCGGCTGCCCGGCCAGCATGTGCGCGGCGTCCAGCTGCCCGCCGATCACGCCATCGAGCAGCACCTTCCAGTTGGCCTGCGGTTCCAGCGTGACGTTAAGGCCTTCTTCCACGAAGAAGCCCTTTTCCAGCGCGATCGCCAGCGGGGCCATGTCGGTCAGCTTGATGAATCCGAGCTTGAGGTTGGGCTTTTCGGGCGGGCCGTCGATGTTGGCCGCGTTGACCGAAGGGGCGGCCTCATCACCGCCGCTGCAACCGGCCAGCATGATCGCTGCGGCAAAGCCTGCCAGCGTACCCATCGCCGTGCGGCGGTTCAGTTCGCCTTTGAAGATATCTGTCATGTGCCCCGTCTCCAGCCCGGCGGACAACGCAAAAAAGCCGCCACGATGAGACCCTGTAAAGGATCAGATCGGGCGGCGACGTTGCCACGCAATGTTGCGAATGATCGGAGCCCTTGTGCCAGTCCGCCATCGGACCGGGCAACTCCGTTCGCCACAAGAGATAGGCTAGGCGGTAGGCGTTCGTAAAGGGTCTTTTTGCAGTGCAGCGTAAATTTATGCTCAGGCCAGGGCAGCCAGATACCCCCGGATATCGTCCGGATCGAACGTGCGACCATCAAAAAATCTGTTTTCTGACAAGGTGATAGAACCCTGCTGGGTACCCACTTGGGTCAGTTGGGTGACACTGCCTTCGACCTTGGAATTGGCTGCCGGAAGATCATCGCCGGTAGATTTTAGTGCACTGCGGTAAACATCGGGCCGAAACACTGCAGCAGCTTTTCGGGCGGCTTCGTCAGAGTAGGTCAGCTGGTCCCAGCGAACCATTTGCGAATAGAGCCAGGCTGCCTGGCTATTCCACGGGAAGTTGGCTGCCTCGCTGTATTGAAACATGAAATCCGGAAAATGAACCGGCGGCCCGCCCTGGACCAGCACCAGCCGATCAGAGATCGCGCGGGCGATCAGGCGCTCATCCGCGGCCAGATATTCCGGCCGGGCGAGGATCGCGGCGTTGGCTTGCCAGTTTGCCGGATCGACGAAGTGCCTGCCTGCGCGGCGCATGGCGCGAATCAGTCGTTCGGTGTCTTCACGCCGCGAATCGAGCGTGGCCTGGCGCATGGCCAGCACCTTTTCCACGCCGCGCCGCCAGATCTGCGCCGTTGCCAGCACGATGGCGCCCACGTCACGCTCCACACACAGGCTGTTCCACGGTTCGCCCACGCAGGCTCCGTCAATCTCGCCGCTGGCCAGCGAATCGGCCACGAACGGCGGCGCCACGGTGATGATCTCCACATCCTCATCCGGCCGGATGCCGCTGGCCGCCAGCCAGTAGCGCAGCTTGTAGTTATGGCCCGAATAGCGGTGGACCACGCCAAAGCGCAGCCGTCGGCCCGCTGCCAGCGCCTCGTCCGCAGCCAGTTTCAGCGCTGCTCCCACAGTCACGGGATCGCCGAACCCCGGTGCCGGCGAAACCCGCGCGGCCAGGTCCTTACGCAGGGTCACGCCGTTGCCGTTCAGCCCCAGCACAAACGGCGCGACCAGCGGCTGCGCGGGCCGACCGATCCCCAGCGTGGTGGCAATCGCCAGCGGCGCAACCATGTGCGCGGCATCGGTGTGGCCGTACAGCAGCCGGTCGAGCACGGTGGCCCAGCTGACATCGCGCTGGAAGGTCAGCGACAGCCCCTC
Source organism: Pseudomonadota bacterium (assembly GCA_040386475.1). Lineage (GTDB taxonomy): Bacteria > Pseudomonadota > Alphaproteobacteria > Sphingomonadales > Sphingomonadaceae > Alteraurantiacibacter. Next base: position 9,087 of record JAZKFK010000445.1, read on the forward strand.
CTCCTCGGCAAAGCCATGCTCGTGCGCCAGGATGGGCAGGCACGCATCGACCAGCGGCAGGAAACCGATTGTCAGATTGCGGGTGGTCAAGGCTCAGCGTCCTCCCATCAGGTCATGCGCGGTCACTACCGCTTCGGCAATGTCGACAATGCGGCGGCTGGAGCTCATCGCCTTCTTGCGCAGCTCGGCATAGGCCTCAGGCTCGGTAATGCGTTTGGAATCCATCAGGATGCGCTTGGCGCGGTCAATCGTATCACGTTCGGCCAGCTTGCCCTTGGCCTCGGCCAGATCGGCCTGCAACCGCGCGAAGGCATTGAACCGCATGACCGCCAGATCCAGCAGTGGGCGGATACGGCCAGCAGCCAAACCGTCAACCACATAGGCCGAAACCCCGGCATCGATCGAGGCGGCAATGGCATCATCGTCGCTCTCGTCCACAAACATGGCGATCGGGCGATCGAGCGCGCGGCTGACCGCGAAGTATTCCTCCAGCACATCGCGCGAAGGGTTACCCAGATCCATCAACACGATGTCCGGCGCAATTGAATCGATCCGGGCCAACAGCCCATCGCGGCCGGTGATGACGTGGATCTCCGCCTCGTCGAAACCGGCCAGCCCTTCCTCGATGATCGAGGCGCGGGCGGCGCTGTTATCGATGATGGCGATCTTC
>JAZKFK010000446.1:0-4246 GCA_040386475.1 Pseudomonadota bacterium
CCGGCCTGACCACCTTCACGCTGGCCACCGCCGCCGCGACCGTGGTGGCGATGACCTTCAACTTCTGGCTCAACAACCTGCTCACCTATCGCGACAAGAAGCTGAGCGGCCCCAAGGCGATGTTCTGGGGCTGGGTGGGCTTCTGTGTCACTTCCAGTGTGGGCGCATTCGCCAACGTCGCGGTCAGCAGCTACCTGCAGGGTCACGGCTGGCGCTGGTGGGCCGCCGCGCTGATCGGCGTGGTACTGGCGTCCGTCTGGAATTATGCACTTTCCAGCAAGTTCGTGTGGGGACGCTTCCGCTGATCGGGGAACAATAAACGACTGCCTTCCGTTGGGGTAAATTGGTGCAGCGCCGCTGCAACAGCAAACCTCCGCCATCGGAAGGAGCAGACGAAATGACGTTTTTTGCGGTATTTGCGCTGCTGATCGATATTGTGGCCATTTATCATGTGTTCAGCGTTCGAGGGACGGTGGCTTCCCGGTCCGCGTGGATTGCAGCGATCATCTTGCTGCCACTGGTCGGTGCCGCAGCCTGGCTGCTGACCGGACCGCGCCAGCGGCGTCATTCCACCTCGTGGTGAACAATCAGCGCCACCCCACCAGCCACGCATAATCAAGGAACGATTGCTCGCCCGCCAGCGGTGCGGCGGTAAGGATCGGGTAGAACCACACGAATAGGCCGATCGAACCCAGCACTATGGCTGCCGGCGTCAGCCGCTCGCCCTGCTGCCACAGCTTCTCAACTGCCAGCGCCAACGCGCCCATGGCGAAGCAGTGCGGCAGCACATAGTGGTAGAAGAACTGCACCGGCTTTGGCGCCACCACCCACAGCAGCATGCTGACCAGGTAGAGCACCAGCAGCGCCGCACAATCGCGTCGCCCATCCTTCCACGCTGCCCAGCCGCACCACAGCAGCGCGGGCAGGGCTACCAATGAACTCAACGGATTGCCCATCATCAGCACGCCGCGCTGCGCGCCGTCGACAGTCTCGTAAAGATACCAGATCGCACGGGTATTGCTGGCCCATTGCCACCAGGCGCTCTGGTACGGATGGGCGGGCAGCACTTGTGTTTGCAGGTCCAGCATTTGGCGGTGCAGGTCGATCAGGCCGGTGGGATTGCCCGGCACCTGCGCATAGAACAGGAACGGCCAGTAAGTGAGCGCATAGGCGGACAGCGGCACCACGCCCAACCACAGCACGGCTTCCGCCAAGGTCATCCCGCCAATCGGCCAGCCGCGATTGCTGGTGAGGAAATGTGCTCTCCCCTGCCACGCACGGGCAGCAAAAAATGCCAGGCCGGGCAGCACCGCTACCGGAATGGCATTCCACTTGGCTGCCATCGCCAGCCCCAGCGACACGCCACCGATGGCCAGCCGCCACCGCGCGGTCTCTGGCTGGCGCGCTGCCCCGGCGCACATCCACATGGCCAGCATCACGAAAGCCAGCATGAACACATCGAGCATGGCAATCCGTGCCTGCAACAGCAGCGGAAAGCCCGTGAGCAGGAACAGCCCGGCCAGCAGGCTGGGCGCGCGCCGCCCGGTCAGGAACCACATTGCCCGCACGCCCGCGAACAGCGCCAGCGTGCCACACAGCAGCGGCATGATCCGCCAGCCCAGCGGGCCATCGCCCAGCAGCAGGATGCCCAGCGCAATCAGTTCCTTGCCCAGCGGCGGATGTTCCATGTTCACCGCATCGCTCAGCGCCAGCAGGTTGCGGGCGGCGGGCAGGTAATGGACCTCGTCGAACATCGGGATCGAGGGGATCGTCAGCCGGATTGCCGCCAGCACGATGAACACCAGCGCGATTGCCGCGTGCCACCGGATCGGGTCTGCTGAATGGTGCGGGGGCAAGCTCATGCTGGGAGCAACGATTAGGGGGCACCCGGCACACGCGCAACACTTGCGGCGCGCGTTGCGCGCTTCTAAACGCTGCCCCCATGAAGAGAACCACCGGAACCGACCGCTCGATCACGTCCAAGTGGCGCCCCGCAACCCGTGCCGTGCGCAGCGGCACCACGCGCAGCGAGCATGGCGAGACGAGCGAGGCGCTGTTCCTCACCAGCGGCTATGCCTACGACACCGCGCAGACCGTGGCCGATCGCTTTGCGGGCCAGGCATCCGGAATGCAGTATTCGCGCTTCCAGAATCCCACCGTGGCCATGCTGGAAGAACGCATCGCCAGCATGGAAGGGGCAGAAGCCTGCAAGGTGCAGGCCAGCGGCATGGCGGCAATGACGAGCGCGCTCCTGTGCATGCTGTCCGCTGGCGATCATGTGGTGGCCGGCAAGGCGGCGTTCGGATCGTGCCGCTGGATCCTGGCCAACGTGCTCAACCGCTTCGGCATCACCCACACCATCGTGGACGGGCGCAACAATGCCGAATGGGAAGCGGCCATCCAGCCCAACACCAAGGTGTTCTTCTTTGAAACGCCAGCCAATCCCACGCTGGATATCGTGGACCTGACGTTTGTGTGTGGGCTCGCCCGCGCGCACGGCATCACCACCATCGTGGACAACGCCTTTGCCACCTCGGCCCTGCAACGGCCGATGGAGTTTGGCGCGGACGTGGTCACTTACTCCGCCACCAAGCTGATGGACGGGCAGGGCCGTGTGCTGGCCGGCGCGATCTGCGGCACGGACAAGTGGATCAACGAGGTGCTCAGCCCGTTCCAGCGCAACACCGGGCCGGTGCTCAGCCCGTTCAACGCCTGGGTGGTGCTGAAGGGCCTCGAAACGCTGGACCTGCGCGCGCAAAAGCAAAGCGCCAATGCGATGGATGTGGGCCGCTTTGTGGAAAGCCGCGTGTCACGCGTGCTGCACCCCGGCCTGCCCAGCTTTGCCCAGCATGACCTGGCGGCCAGGCAGATGGACGCCTTCGGGCCGATCTTCAGCTTCGTGGTCGATGGCGGGCGCGAGGCGGCGTTCGCGGTGCTCGACGCGATGGAACTGGTCGATATCTCGAACAACATCGGCGACAGCAAGTCGCTCGCCTGCCATCCGGCCAGCACCACGCATCACAACATGGGGCCGGAAGGTCGCGCCGAGATGGGTGTGGAGGAAGGCATGATCCGGCTGAACGTGGGGCTGGAAGATCCGCTGGATGTGATCGAGGATCTGGACCAGGCCTTCGCAAAGGCGGGGATCTGACCGGGCATCCGGTAGCATCTGAAACCGGATTGTTGTCAGCAGGCGTTTAATTTGCAATTACGGAATGGTTCCCGGCTGCGACAAATTCTGGTCGCAATTTTTATGCAAATGTTGTATCTGGCCGAGATCGGAAAATAATCCAATAAATTCAAGGCGATAGACATTTGATCGGGATCTACGACTTCTACGCCGCGCTGGTTGAATCGACCGATGATGCCATCGTCGCGAAGGATGTCAACGGGACGGTCATTTCATGGAACCCTGCGGCCGAGCGGCTGTTCGGCTGGACTTCGGACGAAATGGTGGGCGGCTCGATCCGCCGCCTGCTGCCCGCAGACCGCCACCACGAAGAAGACGATATCCTCGCCCGCATCGCCAGGGGTGAGCGTGTGGGCCAGTTCCTGACCAAGCGCCTGCACAAGAACGGCGAACTGCTGGACATTTCGGTCACCGTATCGCCGGTCCGCGATGCCATGGGCACCGTGGTGGGCGCCAGCAAGATCGCTCGCAACGCCGGGCCGTACCTGAAGCAGCAGGCCGAGCTGTTGCAGTCCAAGGGCCGCTTCGAGACGATGGCCAACAACATCGCCCCCTTGTGCTGGATGGCCAATCCCGATGGCCACCTGTTCTGGTACAACCAGCGGTGGTACGATTACACCGGCACCACGTTTGAGCAGATGGACGGCTGGGGCTGGGAAATGGTGCAGCATCCTGATCATCTTGAGCGAGTGAAGACGGGCTGGCTGGCCAAGCTGGCCAGTGGCGAGGAGTGGGAGGATACCTTCCCCTTGCGCGGCAGGGACGGCGAATGGCGCTGGTATCTCAGCCGGGCCAAGCCGATCCGTGATGAAAATGGCGAGATCATTCGCTGGTTCGGCACCAATACCGACATTACCGAGCAGCGCGACCAGGCCGAGCAGATCCGTCTGCTGCTGATGGAGGTGAACCATCGCAGCAAGAACATGCTCTCGACCATTCAGGCGCTGCTGCGCCGGTCGATCGATGGGCAGGAAGAGTTCGTTGCACGCTTTTCGGAACGGATCCGCTCGATGGCGGTCAACCAGGATATCCTGGTCAGGCGCGAATGGCGCGAAG
>JAZKFK010000447.1:0-3403 GCA_040386475.1 Pseudomonadota bacterium
CCGGTCTGGATCGTCACCAGGGTGTTGCCCAGCATTTCGCGGGCATGGGCTTCAACCTCGTCCAGCGAGAAGGCCAGCCGCACGCCGCCCTTGGCATCGGCCGGCAACTCCTTGAACTTGCCCTTGCCGCGTCCGCCGGCATGGATCTGCGCCTTCACCACGTAAAGCGGCCCGGGCAGGGTCTTGGCAGCGGCCACCGCCTCGTCCACGGTCAGCGCGGCAACGCCTGCCGGAATGCCGATGCCGAACTTCGCCAGCAGTTCCTTGCCCTGGTATTCGTGGATGTTCATGCGCGTGACCTTTGGTGCAGTGCAAAATGGACTCGCCGGTGCCTAAAGCACTAACGCAGCCCGCTTGCAATGCGTGAACCGCTCTCCCAAGTTGGCCCACGATGATCGACCGCTTTCGCCTTAGGGATATCTGCGTGGAAGCAGGCCAGATTGCCCGCCGCATGTGGCCGGGTGACGGGCACCGGGTAAAGACGTGGGGCAAGAGCGACGACAGCCCGGTAAGCGCGGCGGACCTGGCGGTGGACACCTTCCTCAAGACCGAGCTGGGCCGCCTGCTGCCTTCCGCGGGTTGGCTTTCGGAAGAAACGGCGGACGATCCTGCCCGGCTCGACCGCGGCCTGATCTGGGTGGTCGATCCGATCGACGGCACGCGCGATTTCATTCGCGGGAGGACTGGCTGGGCGGTGTCGGTGGCGCTGGTCAGCTCCGGACGTCCCTTGCTGGGCCTGCTGGTGGCGCCGGCGCGGGGCGAGGTGTGGACCGCCACGGCGGGTGCCGGTGCGCGGCTGAACGGGGTGGATATCAGCGCCAGCAAGCGGCTGGTGTTCCCCGGCGCGCGCGTGCCAGCCGATTCCCTGCCGCGCGAGGACCGCGACCTGACCACGGTTGAAAAGCCCAACTCCATCGCCTTGCGCATCGCGATGGTGGCCGATGACCGGGCCGACCTGATCGCCACCTTGCGCTGGGGGTATGAGTGGGATGTCGCTGCCGCCGCACTGATCGCCCGCGAGGCCGGCGCGCGCGTGTCCGATGCCTTCGGCCAGCCGCTGGCTTACAACAAGCGCGATCCCCGCGCGTTCGGCCTGCTGGTAAGCGCTCCTGCAATTCACGAGGCAGCAGTGCAACACTTGGCCGACAGAGCCATAAAGCTCGCCTAGTTCTTATCGAGACACCAAACGGGCCGCTCCAGAGGAGCGACCCGCAAGGACTAATGGCCGCCCGCAACCCAGATCAGCTTGCTGACCGATAGCGAGCAAACGAGGGGCCGGATCGGCCCCTCGCCCGATCAATAAGCCGCGTTCACGTCGGCCTGCGTCACCGGAGTGATGCGGATTTCCACGCGGCGGTTCTGCGCGCGGCCACTTTCGGTGGTGTTGTCGGCAATCGGATACTGCTCGCCATAGCCGATGCTTTCAAGGCGTGCGCGGGAAACGCCGCGCGAAACCAGGAAGTTGCTGACCGCTTCGGCACGGCGGCGCGACAGGTCCAGGTTGTACTGGTCGCTGCCGGTGGAATCGGTGTGGCCCATCACGTCGACCAGTGAATTGGGATATTGGATCATGCTCTGCGCCACGCGATCGAGCACGTCGCGCATGGCGGGGCTGATGGTGGTGGAATCGACCGCGAAGGTCACATCGGGCAGGTTGACCAGGATGCCATCACCATTGGGGGTCTGGCTCACGTCAACGCCGGTGCCGGCGGTGACTTCGTCAAGCTGGCGGATCTGCTCATCCATGCGATAGCCGACATAGCCGCCAGCCGCGCCGCCGATGCCTGCGCCTACGATGCGCGCGGTCTTGCCGCCGATCAGGCCGCCCAGCAGGTAACCCAGGCCAGCGCCGCCCACGCCGCCGATGGCAGTGCGCGAAACAGTGCGTTCGCCGGTGTTGGGATCGGTCACGCAGCCGCCCAGCGCGATCAGTGAGGCGGCAGCGACAGCGGAAATCAGATAGCGGGACTTGGTCATATTATGTCCTCTCTCAAGGTAAGGTGCGACCCTGTGGAAGCGCATTTAACGTCCAGCATGCTTGTCCGTTCCTGAACAGGCCTGCAATTGCTTGGCCACGCTTTTGCCAATCCCCCTTCGACAAGGGCGGCTAATCTGCTAGCTGTGCCCCCCACATGGACCCTTTTCCCTGGCATTACCTGGCGGCCCTCGCCGGTCTGATCGTCGTCAACGGCGTTTTCGCCATGTCCGAACTGGCGATCGTTTCCGCCCGCGCGGCGCAATTGCGGGTGGCCGCGCAGAACGGCAGCAGGAGCGCCGAGATCGCGCTGAAGCTGGCGGAAGAGCCGGGCAAGTTCCTCTCCACGGTGCAGATCGGCATTACCCTCATCGGCATTATTGCCGGCGCCGTATCGGGCGCCACGCTGGGCGAGCCACTGGGCCAGCAGCTGGCGGTGTGGGGCGTAAAGCCGGACCTGGCGGACAACCTTGGCTTCATCATCATGATCGCGCTGACCACCTATTTCAGCCTGGTGGTGGGCGAACTTGTGCCCAAGCAGCTGGCCCTGCGCGCGGCCATGCCGATCGCCCTGGTGATGGCGCGGCCGATGGCCATGCTGGCGCGCATTACCGCGCCGTTCGTGTGGCTGCTGGATAACTCGTCCAATTTCATCATGCGGCTGCTCGGCCTGAGCCATCGCGGCGATCAGGGGATGAGCGCCGAGGAACTGCACATGGTCATCGCCGATGCCAGCCGCAGCGGCGTGATCGCCGAGCAGGAGCGCGGGATGCTGTCGGGCATCATGCGGCTGGCCGACAAGCCGGTGCGTGAACTGATGACCCCGCGCACCGAGCTTGACTGGATCGATGCGTGCGCGGGCGAGGACGACTTGTGGGCAACGATTGACCAGACCCCGCACTCGCTGCTGCCGGTGGCCGAAGGCTCGCCAGACAAGGTGCTGGGCGTGCTCAAGGTGCGCGACGCCCTGGCCGCGCGGCTGGCCGGGCGGCCCGTGGTGCTGGCCGACCTGGTGCGCAAGGCCGAAGTGGTGCCCGACCAGCTCGACGCGCTCGATGCCCTGCGGCTGCTGCAGCATTCGGGCATCTCGATGGCCATGGTGCACGATGAATACGGCCACCTCGATGGCGTGGTGACCACGGCCGATATCCTTTCCGCCATCGCCGGCAGCTTCGCCAGCCACCAGGATGATGACGACGAGCCGATGGTGGTAAGGCGGGACGATGGCAGCATGCTGGTGGCGGGCAGCCTGCCGGCCGATGCCCTGGCCGAATGCCTGGAAATTTCGCTCCCCGAACAGCGCGAGTACGCCACGGCGGCGGGTTTCGTGCTGTTCCAGATGAAGAAGCTGCCGGGCGCGGGCGAATGGTTCGAATACGAGGGCTGGCGCATCGAGGTGGTGGACCTGGACGGCCGGCGGATCGATAA
>JAZKFK010000448.1:0-3140 GCA_040386475.1 Pseudomonadota bacterium
CGTTCCAGAAGATCGGGACGTCGTTCGAAATCCGAAAAAGTCTTAAGCACACCTATACTCCATATCGCGGAAAAAAGCGTTCCGGAACTCAAGATCATCAACCTGTAATTGCACCCGCCACATAAGCAGCCTTGGGCTGACCACTGGGCTGACCATTGGGCTGGCACATCAACTGAAGATTTTCGGCGGTTCCGCCAATTCAGGCCTCTCTCTTGTTCGCTGGCAACGGATCACTCCGAAGACTCAACGATGCCCACCTCGTGGACTCTTTATGCAAACGATTGTAGTGAACGGCAAGCGCCATTGTCAACACGGCGTTGAGCGCGCCAGAATGATCGTGTGAGGCGCGGATCGGAAACGCGCGGAGGGAAACCATGGACAAGGTGAACAGTGCAAATCGTTCAAGGCTTTGGCGGCCAGGGATTGCCGGAACCGCAGCGCTTGGCCTGGCTGTCTGGGCCACCAATGCAACCGCAGGAGAGGTAAGGTCACAACTTTACGGCACGACACAGGATGGCCGCCCGGTGACCGCCTACACGCTGATCAACGATAGCGGAGCAAGCGCAACGATCCTCGACTATGGTGGCACTATCGCCGAGGTCCGTGTTCCCGACCGCGCGGGCCGGATGGGAAACGTTGTCATGAGCTTTGCCGACCTGGCCGGTTGGGAAGCGGTCGGCCATGCCAATGCCAATATCGGGCGCTACGCCAATCGCATTCGCAACGGGTTTACGCTCGATTTAGTGCATTACCCGCTTCAGCAGAACGCTAGCGGGATAACCCTGCACGGCGGCCCCCCGCCCTATTCAACGCGAACGTGGACCGCCATGCCGCCCGAGCCCGGTGACGACGCGGCGGTTACACTGATGCTGGCCAGTCCGGCGGGAGATCAGGGCTTTCCCGGCGCTGTGACTATCACGGCAACCTATCGCCTGACCGACGACAATGCGCTGCGGCTGGACTTTACGGCCACGACTGACCAGCCGACGGTGATCAACCTCACCAATCACATCTACTTCAACCTGAACGGCAACAGCACGTCGTCGGTCTATGGCCAGATGCTTTCGCTCGCGGCAGACCGGATTGCGGTGAAGGACAACATCGGCATGCTCACCGGCGAATTGAAACCGGTGGCGGGAACCGCGCTGGACATGGCCACGTCCGCGCCGGTTATCCGCCTTGTCGCCTCGGCCGCCGATCCCGCATTCGCGCTGCCCCGAACCAGCCCCAATTCCCCCACCCCCGGCCAGTTGCGCAACTTTGACCATTCCTACGTCTTCCCGGACGATCACGGTGGGCTGGATCGAGTCGCAGCGCGGCTTGAGGATGACGACAGCGGCAGGATCCTGGAACTGAGGACCACCGAACCATCAATCCAGGTCTATGCACCCGGCGGAAGAAGTGGGACGAGTGATGCGGGCAGGCCATTCCGGATCGGGCCGGCGATCGCGTTGGAAACCCAGCATCTGCCCGACAGCCCCAACCAGCCGCATTTCCCGTCGACCGTCCTGCGACCTGGCGAGACATTCCGGTCCACCACGATCTGGGACTTTGGCACGCAGGCCCGTCCACAGCGGTGATGCCGGGGCAATGATCATCGGGTCTGCGACCTGCGACCCGGTAGAGGATCAGCGCGGCAGAGCAAAGACGATGTAGGCATTCCTTGGCGGAGACGAAGCCTCGGCCACATCGTTGGCCGGGCCACTGTGCCCCGCGCCTTCGGCTGCCAGACCGGCCGCAGCTGAGCCCGTTATGGGTCTTGGCAGGGCCGCAGGTGTATTGCCACCCTGGGTTCTTTCAGCGGCCGCAATCGCGACAAATTGGCGACCATTGGCCATATAGACGGCAGGCGTTGCCTCGCCCGCGGCAGACAGGGTGGCTTCCCACAGCAACCGGCCAGTGCTTGAATCGAAGGCATGGAACTGGCGATCAGATGTTGCGCCAATAAACAGCAATCCGCTCCGCGTCACCACGGCGCCGCCGGTATTGCGCCCGCCAAATTGCGTCCCGTACCCCTCGGTCGATCCGAAGGGGATGCGCCAGCGGTACTGGCCCGTGTTCATGTCGATCGCGCTGAGCGTTCCCCATGGTGGCTTCACGCCGGGGAAGCCATCCGGATCAACGAAATTGCGATTGCCGTTGGAAGTATAGGTAGTGACCGAGGGCGCAAAGCGGCCCTGCAGCGAGATCGCCGGCGTGCTGGCACCGTCAAGGTCGCGGCCGGTCTTGAGGAACGCGATCAGGTTGGCCACCGTGTCGGCCGGCAGGTTGGCAAAGCCCGGCATGCGCCCGCGTCCGTTGCGAATGACCTCAGCAATTTCGGCATCCGACAGCCGGTCACCGAGCCCGGTAAGCGCCGGGAACACCCCGGCCACGCCCTGCCGCTCGGCGCCGTGACAGGCCGAGCACTGCTGCTGGTAGGTCCGGTCGCCGATCCCCGCCCCAAGCAAACTCTGCGATTGCACGATCCTGCTGATGCCTGGCACGTCGGTGGCGTTGGCATAGAGGATCCCGTCCGGGTCGGCCGCCATGCCGCCCCAGCCCACGCCGCCAATGAAGCCCGACAATACCAGCGTATCCTGCCCAATGGTCATCGGCACGAATTGCCTGCCGCCACCGTTGAGCGTTTCGTACACCCCGCGCGCCCATTCGGCGGCAGCCGGGGTGCGCGTAGTCAGATCATCGGGCGAAACGGAGGTTCGGGCCAGCGGCGCGGGAAGCCGGGGAATGGGCTGGGTGGCGGCCGCCACTTCACCCGGCACGGTGCTGGCAGGGACCGGGACCTCGTCAATCGGGAACAGGGGTGCGCCCGTCACGCGATCGAAGATGTAGACATGCCCGGTCTTGGGCGTAACAGCCACGGCATCGACCCTGCGACCCTCGCGGGTGACAGTCAGCAGCACCGGGTGATTGTTGAAATCCATGTCCCACAGGTCGTGATGGACCACCTGGTAATGCCACAACCGCCGGCCGGTGTTCGCGTCCAGCGCAATCAATGAATTGGCAAACAAATTGTCGCCCAGGCGCTCGCCACCAAAGAAATCGTCCGCCGCCGATCCGGTGATAACATAGACCATCCCACGGACCGCATCGACTGCCGGTGAGACCCAGGCATTGGCTCCGCCTTGGGTGAGATGCGC
>JAZKFK010000449.1:0-4595 GCA_040386475.1 Pseudomonadota bacterium
CGCAAAAGCGCATCCCGCTGAACAAGGACGTGCGCGCCATGCTGGGCGTGACCGAAGCCGAGATGGACCCGGACAGCCTGATCAGCGCCATCCTGAAAAGCCCGGTGGACCTGTTGTGGTTCGGCGGCATCGGCACTTATGTGAAGGCCGCCAGCGAGGCCCACGCGGCAGTGGGCGATCCGGCCAACGATGCCTTGCGCGTCGATGGTGCAGACGTGCGCGCGCAAGTGATCGGCGAGGGCGCCAACCTTGGCGTAACGCAGGCCGGGCGCATCGAATTCGGCCTTGCGGGAGGGCGCATCAACACCGATTTCATCGACAATTCCGCCGGGGTCGATTGCTCCGATAACGAGGTGAACATCAAGATCGCGCTCGCCGCCGCGCAGGCCGACGGCAAGCTGCCCGAGCCGGAACGTCGCCGCCTGCTGGCCGACATGACCGGCGAAGTGGCGGCGCTGGTGCTGGAGGACAACCGGCTGCAGGCCCTCGCACTGTCAATTGCCCAGGCGGGTGGGGCGGCGGCGATGGGCTCGCAAGTGCGGCTGATCGAAGCGCTGGAGGATCTTGGCCAGCTTGACCGCAAGACCGAGGGCCTGGGCGCAAGCGACCAGTTGCTGCGCCGCGCTGCCGATGGCCAGGGGCTGACCCGGCCCGAACTGGCCGTGCTGCTGTCCAGCAGCAAGCTGGCGCTGCAGGCCGAGCTGGAGTTGGGCTCGCTGGCGGATGACGAGGCGGCGCAGGGGCTGATCCTGGCCGATTTCCCGGTGCAGTTGCGTGACCACTTTGCACCCTACCTGCTGGACCACCGGCTGCGGCGCGAGATCGTCGCCACTGGCGTCGCCAACCGCATGGTCAACCGCATGGGTCCGGTCCATCCGTTCGAGCTGGCGGAGGAGGAAAGCGCTACACTGGACCAGGTGGGCCACGCCTTCCTGACCGCCACCACGCTGCTTGAGATGGATGGCTTGTGGTCGGCCATCGACGCGACGAAGATGCCCGAGGCGGCGCGACTGGCGCTGTTCACGCACAGCGCGCTGGCCTTGCGCAGCCATATGGCCGACCTGCTGCGCAGCGGGTTCCACGCCACCGGACCGGCGGCGCTGGCCAGGGTCATCGCTCCGCTGGTGGCAGAACTGTCGCGCCATACCGATGCGCAATTGGGGAACGAGGCGCGGGTCCAGGTGGCGGCCCTTGCCGCGCACCTGGAAACTGCCGGAGCACCTGCCAAACTGGCGGCGAAGGTGGCGCATCTGTTCGCGCTTGACGGGGCGATCGGCCTCGCCTTGCTGGCGCGGGACAGCGGCCTCGCGCCGCTGCCGCTGGTGGCGGCATTCGTGCGGCTGGGTGCCTTGCTGGGGATCGACTGGGCACAATCGCGCGCGGCACTGGCCAACCCGCAGGACCCCTGGGAGCGGCTGCTGGTGGCGGGCCTGGCGCGCGATTTCCAGCAAATGCGCGGCGATTTCCTGCGCCGGCTTGCCGCTGGCGAGAAGGGCAAGGTGGACGTGGTAGCGCTGGTGGATCGCTGGGCGCAAAGCCATGACAGCGCCATCCGCCGCTTCCGCCAGATCGTCGCCCGCGCGCAGGAGAGCACCGCCGTCTCGCCTGCCGTACTGGCGCAGATTGCCAGCCAGGCGCGGGGCCTGTTGCAGCGCACTTGACGGATCCGGCGCCAGCGGCGAACCCCTTGCGCATGGATAGTGCAGATATCGTCATCGTGGGCGCCGGACATGGCGGGGCGCAGGCTGCCATTGCGCTGCGCCAGCACGGCTTTGCCGGCTCCATCGTGCTGTTGGGGCGCGAGGCCGAGCTGCCGTATGAACGCCCGCCGTTGTCGAAGGACTACCTCGCCCGCGACAAGCCGTTCGAACGCATCCTGATCCGCCCGCAAGCCTTCTGGGCCGACAAGCAGGTAACGCTTCGGCCGGGCTGCTCGGTCAGCCGGGTTGATCCGCAGGCCAAGGAACTGGCGCTCAGCGACGGCGGCAGCTTGCGCTATGGCACGCTGATCTGGGCCACGGGCGGCGATCCGCGCCGCCTGTCATGCCCCGGCGCAGACCTGGCGGGCGTGCACGCGGTGCGCACCAAGGCCGATGCCGATGCACTGATGGCCGCGCTGGATGGCGGCGCACGGCGCGTGGTGGTGGTCGGCGGCGGCTATATCGGGCTGGAAGCGGCCGCCGTGCTGACTAAGCTGGGTTGCCACGTCACGCTGCTTGAAGCCCTGCCGCGCGTGCTGGCGCGCGTGGCGGGTGAGCCGCTGTCGCGCTTCTTCGAGGATGAACATCGCGCCCACGGGGTGGACCTGCGCTTGTCCGCATCGGTCGAAGCCCTGCTGGGCGACCAGGCGGACCACGTGCGCGCGGTGCAACTGGACAGCGGCGAGAAGATCGCCGCCGATCTGGTGGTGGTGGGCATCGGCATCATCCCCGCCGTCGCCCCGCTGATCGCAGCGGGTGCAGCGGGCGGCAACGGGGTGGACGTGGACGAGTTCTGCCGCACCAGCCTGCCCGATGTCTACGCCATTGGCGACTGCGCGGCTCACGCCAACGCTTACGCCGATGGCACGGTGATCCGGCTGGAAAGCGTGCAGAACGCGCATGACATGGCCGCCGTGGCCGCCAAGTCCATCTGCGGGGCGCCGGTAGGCTACGATGCGCTGCCGTGGTTCTGGTCCAACCAGTATGACCTGAAATTGCAGACCGCCGGCCTCAGCATCAATCACGATGATGCCGTGGTGCACGGCGACACGGCGGCGCGGTCGTTCTCGGTGGTCTACCTGAAAGGCGGGCGGATCGTGGCGGTCGATGCGGTCAACTGCACGCGCGATTACGTGCAAGGCCAGAAGCTGATCAAGGCGCGCGCAGTACTGGATCCGGACAAGCTGGCCGATCCGGACTGTGCGTTGAAGGACGCTATCTGAGCCGGGCCCCTAGCTGAGCCGGGCGAGCGCCCACTGCGCCGCTTCCGCCACCGCTTCATCAGCGTCTTCCAGCAAGGCCGCCACCGCCGGACCCAGCGCCGCATTGCCTGAATTGCCCGCCGCGATCAGGCAGTTGCGGACGAACCGATCGCGCCCCACCCGCTTGATCGGGCTGCCCGAAAACTTGGCGCGGAATCCTGCATCGTCCAGCGCCAGCAGCTCATCCAGCTTCGGCTCGACCAGCTCCTGACGCGGCACGAAAGCCTGATGGCGCGCGGCACTATCGGCAAACTTGTTCCACGGGCACACTGCCAGGCAATCATCGCAGCCATAGATGCGGTTGCCCATGGCCGCGCGGAATTCCTCCGGGATCGGCCCCTTGTGTTCGATGGTTAGGTAGGAAATGCACCGCCGCGCATCCAGCTGGTAGGGCGCGGGGAAAGCATCGGTGGGGCAGGCGGTCTGGCACGCAGTGCACGATCCGCAGCGATCCTCATGCGCCGCGTCCGGCACGAACGGCACCGTGGTGTAGATCGCGCCGAGGAACAGCCATGAGCCATGCTCGCGGCTGACAAGGTTGGTGTGCTTGCCCTGCCAGCCCAGCCCCGCCGCCTGCCCCAGCGGCTTTTCCATCACCGGTGCGGTATCGACGAACAGCTTCAGTTCCACGGCCAAGCCCAGCTTCTCGCCCTCGGCCACCAGCCAGCGGGCCAGCGCCTTCGCTGCCTTCTTCAGCACATCGTGATAGTCGCGCCCTTGCGCATAGACCGAGATGCGCGCCTTTTCCGCGTCCCCCTCCAGCGCCCGGGGGTCGACGTCAGGGCAATAAGACATCCCCAGAGCAATCACGCTGGCGGCAGCGGGCCACATGCTCTGCGGGCCTTGCCGCACATCGGCGCGGTCTTCCATCCAGCCCATCGAGCCGTGATTGCCTGCCGCCAGCCATGCATGCAGCCGGGCGGCGCGCAGGGGATCGTCGGCCGCAGGAGCAAAGCCCACGGTGGCAAAGCCCAGCTCCGCCGCCTTTTCGCGCAAGGCTTGCTGAAGCGATGCAATGATCGCCGGGTTAACCATAAACGCACTTGCCCGTGTTCATTGTTGGCCTGTACCGCCAAGCGATGGACTTTGCGACTGCTCCCACTTCTTCGCTGGCAATAGAGGCCCACGGCCTGGTCAAACGGTTCGACGATACGCTGGCAGTGGACGGGGTGGACCTCAGCGTACCGCGCGGTTCGATCACCGGCATCCTTGGCCCCAATGGCGCAGGCAAGACCACCACTTTGCGCATGTTGCTGGGGATCATTGACCCCGATTCAGGCACCCGCCGCGTGCTGGGGCGCGACAATCCGCGCGATGTCGCCCGCCTGATCGGCTACCTGCCCGAAGAGCGGGGCCTGTACCCATCGATGAAAGCCTACGACGCCATCGGCTATATGGGCGCGCTGCGCGGACTGCCGCTGGGCGAGGCGCGGCGGCGCGGGCGCGCGCTGCTGGAGGAACATGATCTGGGCCACGCGGCCGACCGGCAGATCCGCCAATTGTCCAAGGGCATGGCGCAGATCGTGCAGCTGCTGGGCACTCTGATCCACGAACCGCAACTGGTGGTGCTGGACGAGCCGTTCTCCGGCCTCGACGCGATCAACCAGGGCAAGCTGGAAGTGCTGATCAAGGG
>JAZKFK010000450.1:0-4890 GCA_040386475.1 Pseudomonadota bacterium
TTAGGGCTTAGCCCTTGATCGCTGCGGCCACTTCCGCTGCGAAATCGCTCACTTCCTTTTCGATGCCTTCGCCCAACTGGAAGCGGACATAGTCCTTCAGCACGATGGTCGTGCCGGCTTCCTTGCCAGCCTTGGCCACGACTTCGGCGATGGGGGTCTTGTTGTCCATCACGAAGACCTGGCTGAGGAGAGCGTTCTCCTTGGCGAACTTGGCAATCGCGCCATCGACCATCTTGGCCTGCACTTCGGCTGGCTTACCGCTTTCGGCAGCCTTTTCGGCGGCGATCTTGCGTTCACGCGCGATCACGTCGGCATCGAGGCCCGATGCGTCCAGCGCCATCGGGAAAGCGGCGGCGATGTGCATCGCCAGCTGCTTGCCCAGGCCTTCCAGCGCAGCGGCCGGAGCGTCAGATTCAAGCGCGACCAGCACGCCGATCTTGCCCAGGCCCGGAGCCGCGGCTGTGTGGATGTAAGGCACCACGGCGCCCTTGCTGACCGATACGGTCTTCATCCGGCGGACCTGCTGGTTCTCACCGATGGTCGCCACGTTGTTGGTCAGCTTGTCGGCCACCGTGCCGCCATCGGGATAGGCGGCGCCCTTCAGCGCTTCCACATCGTCACTCGACTGCGTCAGCGCAGTTTCGGTGGTCTTGCGCACGAAGTCCTGGAACTGGTCGTTCTTGGCCACGAAGTCGGTTTCGGAGTTCACTTCCACGGCCACGCCGCGAGTGCCCGCAACGGCCACGCCAACCAGCCCTTCGGCGGCAGTGCGGCTCGACTTCTTCTGCACGGCGGCCAGGCCCTTGGCGCGCAGCAGGTCAACCGCGGCCTCGATGTCGCCACCGGCTTCTTCCAGCGCCTTCTTGGCGTCCATCATGCCCGCGCCGGTCTTCTCGCGCAGGTTCTTCACATCAGCGGCGGTAAAAGCAGCCATTGGATAATTCCTTCTTGAATAATGCGCAGACGCCGGACCTACGGAGAGGCCCGGCGCTGTGACTTGCGATTGTGACGCCAACGTTGCGCCTATCAGGCGGTCGCGGCGTCCTCGGCAGCAGGTGCTTCCGCAGCGGCTTCCATGGTGGCGGGCGCTTCGGCAGCCGGAGCTTCCTCGACCAGCACCGGCTCTTCCGGCGGCAGGTCCATCGCGCCGATGTCGGCACCGCTGTCAGCCACGGCACCGTGACGGCCCTGCGTGGCGGCCTGGCCGATCGCGTCGCAATAGAGGCGCACGGCACGGGCCGCGTCATCATTGCCCGGGATCGGGAAGGCGATGCCCGAAGGATCGACGTTGGTATCCAGGATCGCGATCACGGGGATGCCAAGAACGTTGGCTTCCTTGATCGCCAGCTCTTCCTTGTTGGCGTCGATCACGAACATCACGTCCGGGATGCCGCCCATGTCGCGGATGCCGCCCAAGGACAGTTCCAGCTTGTCACGCTCACGCGTCAGCTGGAGGATTTCCTTCTTGGTCAGGCCGTGCATGGTGCCGCCCAGCTGCTCCTCAAGCGCCTTCAGGCGCTTGATCGACTGGCTGATGGTCTTCCAGTTGGTGAGCATGCCGCCCAGCCAGCGATGGTTGACGAAGTGCTGGCCGCATGCGCGAGCCGTCTGCGCGATCGGCTCCTGCGCCTGGCGCTTGGTACCCACGAACAGCACCTTGCCGCCCTGGCGCACGGTGGCGGACACGAAGTCCAGCGCGCGGGCGAACAGCGGCACCGTCTGCGACAGGTCAATGATGTGGACCCCGTTGCGCGCGCCGAAGATGTACGGCTTCATCCGCGGGTTCCAGCGGTGGGTCTGGTGGCCAAAGTGGGCGCCAGCCTCGATCAATTGGTGCATGGTGACGGTAGGGACCGCCATAAATAATTCCTTTCCGGTTAAGCCTCTGGAAGACGGGGAACCCCTCGCGAAACGAGTGGCACCGGCGATGTATGCCTTCCATGTGGATTTGCCGTCCGGATGGCCCTTGCTGAATGCGCAGGCCGGGACGACGAAGGCGCCCTTACCCGCAAGTGCAGCGGAATGCCAGCGCGAATGTTGAAGCCAGACGGAACAAACGCGAAACAAACCCGCTTGACAGTGCAGAACAGAACTGGAACAAGAGAACAAAGGCGGAACTGCAGGAACAAACTTCCAACCGCCAAGTTTGGTTAACGTTCGGTCACTGGCCGGACCGCTGGTTGAAGGATTGCTGTCATGACTGCCATCGCCATTGCCGCCCTGTTCATCGTTCTGGCCGCAGCCTCGGCTGCAACCATCACTGCTTTTCTGGCCAACGGCATCGCCACCGGCCAGGCAATCGTGGCCGAATTGTCCGGCGCTTCCGTAAGCAAGTCCGATGTGCGTCCGGTAATCCTGCCGCCGCTACGTTCGCGCCGTGAAGTCAGCTTGCCGAATTATTCGCGTCAGGCTGTCCGCCTGCGTCCGCTGCGCCGGTCCGCCGCAGCCGCCTGACGCGGGAATAGCGGTAGATGCCCAGCGGCATCAGCGCCAGGTAAACCACGCAGATCAGCGACAGGGTCCACCACGGCTCGGTCAGCAAGGAAGCGAACAGCAAGCCCACCAGCGCAATCATCGCCAACCGCAGGTCCTTACTCGGACGGACCGACTTCCAGCTCATCGTGGCGAGGTTGGAAATCATCAGGAATGCAATCAGCACCAGCCAGCCAGCTACCAGCCACGGCTGACGGAACATTTCCTCGCCGGTACCAATCCACAGGTATACCGGCAGGAACGCGAGGCCAGCACCCACCGGTGCGGGCACCCCGGTCAGGAACCCGGCAGACTTGTGCGGCTGCTCCTCGGCATCAATTTGTGCGTTGAATCGCGCCAGCCGCAAGGCGCAGCAAATGGCAAAGCCCAGCGCGGCAAGCCAGCCCAGGCGCGGCAAATCGTGCAATGACCACAGGAACAGGATCAGCGCCGGGGCCATGCCAAAGCTGAGCGAATCGGCCAGGCTGTCGAGTTCGGCACCAAAGCGGCTCTGGGCTTTCAGCAGCCGTGCGATACGCCCGTCGATGCCGTCCAGCACACCGGCGATCACGATGGCTAGCAACGACCGTTCCCAATCACCATCGATCGCAAATCGGATACCGGTCAGGCCGGAACACAGCGCCGCCGCGGTAATCGCGTTGGGGATCACCGCCCGGACGGACAAGCCCTTGCCGCGCTTGCCCTTCGCGTGTTGCAGTTCCTCGTGTTCGCTGGCGCGCGGCCCCATGCGCACACCTGGGTTGTCATCGTCGTAGCCATCGTCGGTCATAAGCTGACACCTTCGATCAAGCCTTGCTTGCCGGTTTCGGCCAGCACCGTTTCACCCGCGATGACCTTCTGGCCCAGCAAGACCCGCGAATCGGTCCCAGCGGGCAGATAAACGTCAACCCGGCTGCCGAATCGGATCAGGCCCACGCGCTGGCCGGCCGCCAACTGGTCGCCCGGCTTGACGAACGGGACGATGCGGCGCGCCACCAGCCCGGCGATTTGCGTGAAGCCGATAGATACCCCGTCCGCCCGCTCGATCAGCAAGTGCTGGCGCTCATTCTCTTCACTCGCCTTGTCCAGGTCGGCGTTGAGAAATTTACCCGGGATATACACAATCCGCTGCAAGGTGCCGGAAACGGGCGCGCGGTTGATGTGCACGTCGAACACCGACATGAAGATGGATACGCGCGTAACCGGCTCGGACCCCAGCCCGCGCCCACTACCGTCATCGCCCTGCAACTCTGGCGGCGGCGGAACTTGCGTGATCAGCGAGACCAAGCCGTCTGCCGGCGAGACGATCAGGTTCGGACCTTGTGGCACCACCCGCTCCGGATCGCGGAAAAACGCGAACACGAACACCGACAGCGCCAGCATGGGCCAGCCAAGATACTCCCAGTCCAGTCCCACCAGCACCGCCAGTGACGCAACCAGAGCGATCAGGCCGAACTTGCGTCCTTCCGGATGGATCGAGGGCCAGCGCCATTCGGCCTCGCCGCGGCCACGATTGTCTTTCAGTTCACCTGCCATCCCTTCCATCTAGGGACTGGTTGCAGGCGACACAACCCGCGGAAATGCGCGGATTGTCCGTCGCTGGTCTCTGGCAGCGTTCGCCAAGCACCCTTTTCCGGGCTTTCCCTCACGGGTTCGGTCGCATGTTCGTGGGAAGGGCATCGGTGGTGGACAGGGCTGGATTCGAACCAGCGTACGCTTGCACGGGCAGATTTACAGTCTGCTGCCTTTAACCACTCGGCCACCTGTCCACCGGATGCCGGAAGCGGGCGAACCCGCAGTCTGAAGGCCTTGGTAAAAGGCCCGGTCCAGCCGAGAGGCGCCCCCATGGCGAAGCCGCGCTTGCCTGTCAATGGTCAGGCTGGCAGAGGGCCGCAACACGATAGGAGCGAACATGGCAAAACGCGGTGACAAGTCCAACCTGCGCGGGCGGGCGGGACGCATGCAAGGTGGCCGCGGGTCTGGCCGGGCCGGTGCCGGAGCCGTGCGGATATGGGGTCGGCATGCGGTGGAAGCCGCGTTGAAGAACCCCGATCGCCAGCACCGTAAGCTGTGGGCGACTCACGATGGGGTGGCCTCGCTGGATGGCGAACTGCCGCCCGGTTTTCCGCTGGAACTGGCCGGACCGGAAGATCTGGCGCGCCTGGTCGCCCGTGATGCGCCGCACCAGGGATTGGTGCTGGAATGCGATCCGCTGGAAGACCTGCTGCTGGAAGACGTGCTGAATGGCGAGGTAAATCGTCCGATTGTGGTGCTGGACCAGGTAACCGATCCGCATAACGTGGGCGCCATCCTGCGCTCGGCCGCCGCCTTTGATGCCGCCGCCATCGTCACGCAGGACCGCCATGCCCCGCCCGAAGGCGGCGTGCTGGCCAAGTCCGCCTCTGGCGCGCTGGAGAT
>JAZKFK010000451.1:0-8927 GCA_040386475.1 Pseudomonadota bacterium
GACCCACTCGCCGTCGATAAACAGCTTGTCGGGATGGCGAAGGGTTATGCCTTGGGGGGTCACGTGGGGGAGTTCTCCGTCATTGAGAAAGGGACAGGTCAGGCTGCAGCCGGCGCAGCGGCACGAATTCCGGCCCGGCGCTGGGCCATCAGGATGCCGATGGTAGCGATTACCACAATAGCCGGAACAACCGCGAGAATGGCATAGCCCCGGACAATCGGCATGCCACTTTCCGACATCCAGCCACCAAAGATCGGGCCCAGCACCGCGCCGACCTTGGCCACCGATTGCGCCCAGCCACTTCCGCTGGCGCGGATCGAGGTGGGATAGAGCGGGGCGATGATGGACAGCAGCACGAATGTCATACCCCCGATCAACGCCAGCACCACCATGGCCAGGATCAGGATCACGTCCTGGCTCAGGGGCATCAGGCCCAGCACCAGCAACACTGGCAGCAGCAGGATCGGATAGAACAGCACCGTCACCGGACCGCGCTTGTCAGTCGAGCGCATCATGACCAGACCGGCGACCGATCCCATGACCCCGCCAAAAGCAGTCGCCAACGCGCCGGTATCGCGATCAAAACCCATGCCTTCAAAGATGATCGGCCCCCAGCCGTTGACATAGTAGATGGCCACCGAAGCAGCGGTATAGGCAATCCACACCAGCGGCGTGGCCCAGGCCAGCCAGCCGGAAAACAGATCCGACAAGCGGACATCCTGCGGCCGGGTGTTCACCTCGTCCCCCAGCACATAAGTGTCAGTAGCGGAATAGGTGCCCGCCGGATTCCCGGTGAGTTTTTGCAGGATCTTGGCGATCCTGCCCGGACGATCGCCGCGCACAACCAGCCAGCGAATCGATTCCGGTAACGCATAGAGCAGGAACAGCGCCGCCATGATCGAAGCCGCACCGCCCCAGATCATGATGCCGCGCCACCCGATCAGCGGCTCCAGCGCCACCACGATCGGGCCTGCGCCACTGGTCCCTACGCTGAAGCCGACCATGATCACCGTGATCACGGTGGCGCGGTAGCGCTTGGAGACATATTCGCTGTTGAGCGCCCAGATGATCGGCACGTTGGCACCAAGGGCCACACCATCGAGGAAGCGGATGGCCGTCAGCCATTCATAGGATGGGGCAAGTCCGGTTGCCGCAGTCAGCAAGCCGAAGGTTATCGAACACGCGATCAGCACCGGGCGGCGGCCAATACGGTCGCTGATCCACGAAAACAGCAATGCGCCCACCACGGTGCCCAGTAGGCCAGCCGACAGGACATTGGCCAGTTGGCTGGGCGACAGGCCCAGTTCGTCGCGCATGTAGGGCGAGGCGAACGCGGCAATTGACAGGTCGAAGCCATCAAACATGGCGATCAGCCACGAGCCGACGATCAGGCGATAGTTGAACGCGTTAAGCTTGCGCTCCTCGATCACCTGCGAGACATCGATCACGCGCCCGCTCATGGCCGGAACCCCTTGTCCGCAGGATGCGCAGCGGTTCTTATCGACATCACCGGCATGATTTTTGCTCCCCCTCCTCTAACCCGGGATTCCCCGATCCACCCTGCAATCAGGCAGCGGGCACGGGTGCCGCGCGCAGGTCACAGGTCTTTATCGAGAGGCAAAACTAGGTGTAATTATCAACTTCGTCAATCGGGACGAGGTTTATTAGTCATCCAGGCCAAGCGGCGGAATGATATCCGCAAAATCGCCCGCATAGTCGAGGTTGTCGACCATTTTGGCCATGTAGCCAAGCAGGATGACGCGATCTGTGTCACTCAGTCCGCGCAGAAGCCGGTCCTCGCGCGCCAGCGAGATCTTTACGATCTTGGCATTGAAATCATAGCCGAGTTCAGTCAGCCGGAAGGCCTGGTTGCGACCACCCCCGGTGCTGACAATCACCCCCTTCTCCTGCAATTTCGCCAGCGTGCGACTGACGATCGATTTGTTCATGACCAGCGCATCGCACAGACCCGTCGCCGATAGCTCACCTGAGAAAGCGAGCACTGAAATGACCCGGAGTTCGTTCACCCCCAGGTCGTATGTATCGAGGAAGTATCGCGATTGAGACCAGATAAAGGAGTTAGACAGCACTCCCAGATAGTGCGGCACGAAGGTGAAACGATTTATCGTCGGCTCCTGCCTGCGGCCTCTGTTCGCACTCATTTGCCCTACACTCCTTGAAGTAGATCTTCGCCTTGGCGGCTGGGCCAACCATGTGCCCGGTGTGCAACTTCCTTGCCAGCCTCGCCGACCGGGGGAATTGGCGGCGCTGTTGTGCAGGATCGGCTTTGGCTGCGCAATCTGCGGTTTGCCGCCACGGCACCCTTCCTGCGCATTCGCTTGATTGACAAGTCCACTTGTCTAATGCACCTTGGTTGCAAGTTAAACAAAAGAACGACCAGCCACTTCATGGGCGGGCCAGCAAATCCCGCCGTTCGCACATCTCGCCTGGCGGGTTGGATGGCGTACATGACAGGGGATGGCCGGGGGCAGCTGAATGATGGCAACTAATCAACCCACTGGTGAGTACGACTATATCATCGCCGGCGGTGGCACCGCTGGATCTGTGTTGGCCAATCGCCTGTCCGCCGATCCGCGCAACAGTGTCCTGCTGATCGAGGCGGGCCCGTGGGACCGCAATCCGTTCTACCGCATCCCGGTGATGGGTGTGCAGCTCTACCTGTGGAACTACAACAACTGGAAGTTCCAGACCGAACCCGAACCCG
Source organism: Pseudomonadota bacterium (assembly GCA_040386475.1). Lineage (GTDB taxonomy): Bacteria > Pseudomonadota > Alphaproteobacteria > Sphingomonadales > Sphingomonadaceae > Alteraurantiacibacter. Next base: position 2,726 of record JAZKFK010000451.1, read on the forward strand.
GCCTCAAGGGCCGCCGGATCGTCTGGCCACGTGGCCGCGTGATTGGCGGATCATCGTCGATGAACGGCATGATCTGGACCCGCGGCGCACATGCCGATTATGACCGTTGGGCGCAGACAGGGCTGACCAACTGGTCGTTCGAGAAGTGCCTGCCCTATTTCAGGGCACTTGAGAATTACGAGCGCGGCGCGGACGAATTTCGCGGCGACAGCGGCCCGCTGCGCGTGGGGAGGCAGGAAAGCCAGCACCCACTGTTCGATGCCTTCATCGAGGCTGGCCAGCAGACCGGGCTGCCTTTCAATCCGGACTTCAACGGCCGGGAGCTGGAGGGTGTCGGTCGCTACGATACCAACATTGTAGGCGGTCAACGCTGGAGCACGGCGCGTGCCTATCTGGAACCGGCCCGGGCACGCAGCAACCTTGCCGTGCTTACCGAGGTCATGGTGGAGCGCGTCCTGCTCGACGGCCAGCGCGCCTGCGGCATCGCCCTGCGCGGCAAGGACGGTCCGGTTACCTACCGCGCCCGGCGCGAGGTGATCCTGGCTTCGGGCGCGATCGGATCGCCAACGATCCTGCAACATTCGGGCATCGGCAATGTGAATGACCTGTCCGCCGCTGGCATCGCGGTGAAGCATCAGCTGCAGGGTGTGGGCCACAATCTGCAAGATCACCTCAACATGACCTTCAACTATGAAGCGCTGATCCCGGACATGTATTTCCACGAGTCACGGTTTGACCGGGCCATGGCGCTGCTGCTCAACGCCTATGTCCGCAAGAAGGGCAAGGGCGCGATCGTGCCGCACAACTGCGGCGCCTTCCTGAGAAGCGACCCATCGAAGGTCACTCCCGATATGCAGATCCATTATCTGGCGTCGGGCTTCAAGAGCCGCAGCCTGCGCGCGCCGTTCCAGCGGGCATTGAGCGGCACGCCTTATGGCTTCATGGGCCATATCTGCCACCTGCATCCCGACAGCCGCGGTACCATCACCCCGCACTCACCCGATCCGCTGGCAGCGCCCCGGATCCAGGGCAATTACCTGACCGCGCAGAGCGACAAGCTGGCTATGCGGTCAGGCTTCCGTAAGCTGGAGGAAATCTTCTCGCAGCCAGCCTATGATGGCCTGCGTAAACGCCGCGTCATTCCCGCTGAAAGCGTGCGCAGCGATGACGAAGTCGATGACTGGATCGCCAGCAACGCCTCCACCGTCTTTCATCCGGTAGGCACCTGCAAGATGGGTCTGGATGACACCGCCGTGGTGGACGAGAAACTACGTGTGCGCGGCATTTCCGGCCTTAGAGTAGTCGACGCCTCGATCATGCCGGTGCTGGTCAGCGCCAACACCCAGGCGCCGACGATCATGATTGCCGAGCGCGGGGCCGAATGGATCCTGGAAGATGCCAGGCAGGCCTTGCAGGCCGCTTCCTGACGTCGCCTGCCAAGGCGCATTTGCACTAGACCGAGGAGTTGGCAGTTTGAGTCAGGAAGACAACCGCCCCACCCTGCAAAAGGTTAGCCAGAGCGAGGACCGCTTTCTGGCTTCAGACGTGTTCAGCGGTTCGGACCGCTCGCTGCCACCACCCCGGCGTGGCGGCGAGATCATGGAAGAAGCGCGCAAGGTCGACATCTACCACAAGTGCGACGTAATCGTGGTCGGCGGCGGCCCCGCCGGATGCGCCGCAGCCTGGGCCGCGGCCAAGGCGGGTGCCGACGTCACCCTGCTGGAACGCTATAATTGTCTGGGCGGGCTCTCCACCGGTGGGCTGGTGATGTGGATTGACCGCATGACCGACTGGCACGGCAACCATGTGATCCAGGGTTTCGCTCGCGAATTCATCGACCGCATGCCCGCCGACGGCATCGCCGGACCCGCCAAGGCAGACTGGGGCAGCAAGGACCCTGACAAGGCCCGGCACTGGGGCTTGCGGACTAGCGCCTTCCACGGCGTTGTGCAATGGGCACCTACGCTGGATCCCGAGCGGATGAAGCTGAACAATCAGCAGATGCTGCTGGATGCCGGCGTCCGCATCGTGTTCCACGCCTGGGCCGCTCGACCCGTAGTGGAAGAAGGCCGGGCCCGCGGGGTAATCTTTGAAAGCAAGGCCGGGCGCCAGGCGGTGATGGCCAATGTGGTGGTCGATACCACCGGCGATGGCGACATGTTCGCTCGTGCCGGCGCGGAATTCGACACCGATATCGAAGAAGGCGACGTGCACCATTCGATGAACACCGGCTTTGTGCTGGGCGGGGTCAACATGCCCAAGTGGCTGGCCTTCCGCAGCGGCTTGCCGGACCAGTTCCGCGACCTGACCGCTTTGGGCCGCGAACAGGTGGGCTATTTCCAGACACCCTATGTCAGCTGGCGGGATGACATCGCCCTGTTCCTCGGGCCGCGCCAATCGGGCCTGTCCGCCCTCGACGTGGATGACATGACCGAGGTGGAGATCCGTAGCCACCGCCATCTGCAGGCCCATTGCGAGTTCTTCCGTCGCCACGCGCCGGGGTTCGAAAACGCCTATATGCTGCAAAGCGCGCAGCAGTTGGGCGTGCGCCACACGCGCCGGCTTGGTGGCATCGAACGGATCGAGCGCAAGGACTGGGAGCGCGGCACACCGTGCGCCACCGAAGTCGGCGTCAGTCCCTCGGTCAGCCCGAAGTTCCCGGTGGTTTCGGTGCCTTTCGGAGCTCTCGTGCCGCGCGCGCTGGACGGCGTGCTGGCGGCCGGGCGGCACATTTCCTGCGATGCCAACAGCCACGGCTTCATGCGTGAAATCCCGCAATGCTGGCTGACCGGCCATGCCGCCGGTGCGGCCGCAGCGGTTGCCGCCAACCACGGCATCGCGCCGCGTAACGTCGATGTAGCAGAGGTCCGCAACCTGCTACGGCAGCAAGGCGCGCATTTGTCTGACGACAACATGCTGCCGGCAGCAGCCCATGCCGCAACCGTCGCCGCCGGCGAAATCTAGATCAGGGAGAGATCAATATGACCCAATCGCGCAATACGCCGCTCCGCAGCCTGGCTGCCAATTCCCCCGGTCGCCGGGCAAACTGGAAGGCGCTGGGCCTGTCGGCCGAAGACATGCTCAAGCCCAAGATCGCGGTGGTCAATTCGTCCAGCGAGCTGGCGATCTGCTATGCCCACCTCGATGGCATTGCCAAGCTGGTGAAGGAGGAAATCCGCGCGGCGGGCGGTATTCCATTCGAAGTGCGCACCGCCGCACCATCCGATTTCATCACCGGCGCGGCGAAAAGCGGCAGCTATATCCTGGCCGGCCGTGACATCATCGCCAACGATATCGAAGTGCAGGTGGAGGCCGCGATGCTGGATGGCATGATTTGCCTGACCAGCTGCGACAAGACCCCGCCGGGGCACCTGATGGCCGCTGCGCGCCTCAACATTCCCACCATCCTGGTGATCGGCGGCTACCAGCAAGCTGGCAGCATCGATGGCGAGCCTGTCGACGTCGAGGACGTGTGGTCTGGTTCGATCGGCGAACGCTTCGGCAAGCAGCCCAAGTTCCCGGTTAATGACATGGCCGAAAACGCCATCATGGGCCCCGGCGTCTGCGCCGGCATGGCCACCGCCAACACCATGCATTGCGTGGTCGAGGCGCTGGGCATGGCCCTGCCCGGCCATGCGCCGGTGCGCGGCAACAGCCCCAAGATGCAGGCCAATGCCCGTGCGGCGGGTCGGCGGATCGTGGAAATGGTGGCCGAAGACCTCAAGCCCCGCCAGATCCTGACCGAGGGCGCCTTCCGCAATGCCATCGCCACGGTGCTGGCGGTCAGCGGGAGTATCAACGCCATCAAGCACCTGCAGGCCACTGCGGTTGAGGCCGAGCTGGACCTCGATATCTTCAAGCTATGGGAGGAAATGAGCGAGGTTCCGGTGCTGTGCGCCGTGCGCCCCACCGGGACCGTGCGGATCGAACAGTTCGAGGATGCCGGCGGCGCACGCGCCACGCTCAAGCGTCTGCTGCCGATGATTGACGGTACGGCCTTGACAGTCACCGGCAAGTCGCTGGCCGAAAACCTTGCGGCCTACGAAATCGCAGGGCCCGACGTGATCCAGCCGCTCGACAAACCGGTGGGCAAGGGTCCGGCAATTGCCATCCTCAGCGGCAATTTTGCGGATAGCGCCGTGGTGCGCCTTGGTGTTCGCGATGGCAGCCGTCCGGAGGAATTCACCGGTCCCGCGCGCGTGTTCGAAGATACCGACAGCTGCATGCTGGCAATCGAGACACGCGACATCAAGCCAGGCGACGTCATCGTCAGCCGCAATCAGGGCTTGAAGGGTGGCCCTGCCATGGGCGGCGGAGCCAGTCTGATCCTGTTCGCACTCGATGCCGCAGGCCTTGCCAAGACCACAGCTTTTGTCACCGATGGCCAGCTTTCAGGCTTGTGCCTGAAGGGCCTGACGATCGCGGAAGTCAGTCCGGAAGCGGCCACTGGTGGCCCGATCGGCAAGGTTCGCGATGGCGACATCATCACCATCAGCGTCGCCAACCGCCGGATCGACGTGGCCTTGTCACCCGCTGAACTGGCGACCCGCGAAGGCCCCGGATACCGCGTTGCCGCGACCGGCTACCTCAGCAACTTCCGCCAGGTTGTGCGCGGCCTCGAAACAGGCGGCGTATTGTTGCCTGAAAGGAACTGACCGACCGCATTTCTTCCCTTGGTCGGTTAGTCCTGAAAAGGGCGCGTGAGCTTGGCTCATGCGCCCTTTTTTGCGCCAACTTCCAAGGGCTCACCGCAAGCTTGCAGGCATGGCGCGCAAAGAAATGGGGCGGCCCTTTCGGACCGCCCCACAGCACCTGTTCAAAAAGACCCCGGAAGCCTGAAGCACGGAGCTATGCCCGGCCTCCTGGTCTCAGGTGCGTTTTAGAACGCCATGTTCACACCCACGTACAACCGACGACCGTAGAGGTCATACTGGTTCGAGTACGAGCCGCCGGGAAGCAGGAAGCTGGGCAGCCCGAGGTTCTGTTCCTCAAGCGGCGGAGCCTGATCGAACAGGTTGTCCACACCAGCGCGTACGGTGACATTGGAGGTCAGCTCGTACGTGCCATTGAGGTTGAACAGATTGTAGGACTTGGCACCGACAGAGGTAGTAGCCGGGTTCTGCGCATAGCTGACCGACTTGATCGACGGCAGATGCCGCCAACCGAACGACACGTTCGCCCCGCCGACGGCATAGCTCAGTGTGTTCAGCATCCGGTAGCGATAGGAACCACGGCTCAGGCCGTTGCCCTGCGGCCCGAAAGTCCCGGCATATTCCAGCAACGGGTTGCCCGGCAGTTCGGAAGACTTCAGCCCGATCAGATAGTTGCTGACCGAGTTGAGCGACAGAGTGCCTGGCCCCACATCCATGCTCCAGTCGAGCTGAAGATCGATGCCCGAGGTGCGGAAGCGCCCGTTGTTCAGGAATGTCCCCTTCACGTTCCCGATCGCGCCGTCGCCGGTCACGCGGGCAACACCGGCGCAGAACGGCGACGAGATGCTGAGGGTGGGGTTATATTCCGTGCTGAAGCACTGCTGGTGCACCACGTCGATCGATTGGGCTCCGATCGCGTTGCTGACTTTGATGTTATAGTAATCGACCGTCAGCCGCAGGCCCGAAAGTGGGCCCGAAGTCAGCGGCGAATTGATCACCATACCAGCCGTCCAAGTGTCCGCCTGTTCCGGACCGACATTCGGGTTGCCCAGCAGCGACGGGAACGCGAACGTGAAGCCCGAGGTCTGTGCTGCGGCGTTGCCGTAGAACCGGTCGGCCGTGTTCTGGGCACCAGTGTCGAACTGGTTCATGATGGCCGTACACAGAGCCTTCACACCGGCAGCGTTCGTATTGGAGGCCGGATTGGCCGACCACGGCAGCGTATTGTTGATCGAGCAGGGGTCACCGCCGCCGGAGAAGGCGAAGGTCTGCTGCGGCGCAAGGAACAGTTCGGCAATGTTCGGTGCGCGGACGGCGCGGTTGAAACCGCCCCGGAAACGCAGCCAGTCATTTACCTGCAAGTCGCCCAGCGCCTTGAAAGTCCACTCGCCGCCGGTGGTGCTATAATCCGAATAGCGAGCACCGAGTTCAACGTTGAACTCCTGCACGAAGCTGTCCTTCAGAACCGGAACCAGCAATTCGCCATAGAATTCGGTGGAGCTGATCGAGCCGAACGAGTTGCCGCTCGGATAGAGGCCGACCGCCTGATC
>JAZKFK010000452.1:0-14943 GCA_040386475.1 Pseudomonadota bacterium
TCCGCCAACGAGGAGTGGCTGATCCTCTCCACCGGCGACAACGAGACGAGCGAGAGCTGGCTGATCCCCGCCAGCGATCCGATGGCCGCGCCACTTGTGGTCCGCCCGCGCCAGACCGGCGTGGAATACGGCGTGGACGTGCGCGAAGATACGCTGTTCGTGCTGCACAATGCCGATCACGTGAACTTCAGCCTCAGCACCGCGCCGCTGTCCGCGCCCGCGCAATGGACCTCGCTGATCGCCGGTTCCGATGCGTTTTACCTGACCGGCCTTGACCTGTTCCGCGATTTCTACGTCACCGAAGGGCGCCTCAACGGCCTCGACCAGGTGCAGGTGCGCTATTACGACGATCCCGCGCGGATCGAGCAGATCAGCTTCCCCGAAGCGAGCTATTCGGCCGGGCTGGGCGACAATCCCGAATGGGCGGTCGACCGGTTGCGGCTGGGCTACGAATCGATGGTTACGCCGTCCACTGTCTATGATTACCATGTGGCCGACCGGCGGCTGGAAACGCTGAAGGTGCAGGAAATCCCCAGCGGCTACGATCCGGCGCAATACGTGGTCGAGCGGCTGGAAATCCCCGCGCGCGATGGCACGATGGTGCCGGTCAGCGTGATGCACCGGCGCGATCGTCCGATGGGCGAGGCGGGGGCTGGTGGCCCACTGCACCTCTATGGTTACGGCGCGTATGGCTATGCCATTCCGCCCGGCTTCAACACCGAACGGTTCAGCATGGTCGATCGCGGCATGGCCTATGCGATTGCCCACATCCGGGGCGGGGATGATCTGGGGCGGCGCTGGTACCTGGCTGGCAAGATGGAAGAGCGCACCAACAGCTTTAACGATTTCGTCGATGTGGCGCGCGGGCTGATCGCACGCGGGTATACGGCGCAGGGCCGCATCAGTGCCTCGGGCCGCTCCGCCGGGGGCGAGCTGATGGGCGCGGTGGTCAACCAGGCGCCCGAACTGTTCGGCGCAGTGGTGGCAGGCGTGCCGTTCGTCGACGTGCTGAACACCATGCTGGATGAAAGCCTGCCGCTGACGCCCGGCGAATGGCCCGAATGGGGCAACCCGGTGGAAAGCAAGGCCGCCTTCACGCACATCCTCAGCTACTCGCCGTACGACCAGGTCTCGGCCCAGTCCTATCCGCCGATGCTGGTAACCGCCGGACTCAGCGATCCGCGCGTGACCTATTGGGAGCCCGCCAAGTGGGTCGCCAAGCTGCGCGTGACCAAGACCGATGATAACGTGCTGCTGCTGAAGACCAACATGGGCGCCGGCCACGCAGGCCGCTCGGGCCGCTACGAAGGCCTGCGCGAGGATGCCGAGGAAGCCGCTTTCATCCTGTGGCAGCTGGGGATTACACAGTGAGCACTCCCCTCCCGCTTGCGGGAGGGGCCGGGGGTGGGTGAATAATGGCCAACCACTTTTCCATGACCTTCACCGCCGAGCCGCGGCACATCGACGAGCTCGGCCACGTCAACAACGGCGTGTGGGTCAACTGGATGGAAGCCATCGCCACCGCCCACTGGCAGGCCGATGGCGATCCTGCCCACGTGGCGGCCTATGCCTGGGTCGTGACCCGGCACGAGATCGACTATCGCGGCAACGTGGGCCTGGGTGAACAGGTGACCGCGCTGACCGAAATCCGCGAAGGCCCGTCAGGCGCGCGGTTCGATCGGCATTTCACCTTCACCAACGCGGCGGGCAAGGCCATCGTCAAGGCTCGCACCACCTGGGCGATGGTCGACCGGCAAACCGGCCGCGTGCTGCGCGTTCCGGCAGAAGTGGCCGCGCCGTTCCTGATGGCGTAGGACAACCGCCATGCACTTCATCATGGACACCCTCTCTCCGGCGGAACGCTACAAGCTGCTGGTCAACACCATCACCCCGCGCCCCATTGCCTGGGTGGTGACGCAGGACGCTGCGGGCAAGCGCAATGCCGCGCCGTACAGCTTCTTCAATGCGATGGGCGGCACTCCGCCACTGGTGTGCATCGGCATGGCGGCGGACGCGCAACGCCCCGGCGTGGCCGAGAAGGACAGCCTGCGCGCGATCCGCGAAACGGGCGAATTTGCCATTGCCCTGGTGGGCGAACCGCAGGCCGAGGCGATGAATGTCACCGCTGTCGCCGCTCCGCCAGGAACCGACGAACTGGCGCTGGCGGGCCTTGCCACCACCCCCGCCACGCGCATCGCCGCGCCGCTGATTGCCGATGCGCCGGTCAACTTCGAATGCCGCGTGTGGCAGCTTATCGAAACCGGCCCCGGCAGCGCCATCGTGATCGGCGAAGTGCTGGTAACGCACATCGCCGACCGCTTCCTGGGCGAGGAGGACGGTCGCTTGCGGATCGATACGCCCGCCATGCACCTGATCGGCCGCACTTATGCTGCGGGCGAATACGTCCGCAACGCTGCCCCGCTGCACATGGACCGCAAGACCTGGCCGCTAAGTCCGGGGCCGCTTAGCCAGGATTAGTCGCCTGCGAACAACGCCAGGTCGATGCTTTCGCCCACCGCGCGCAGGCCGGCATCGGTGCCGTGCAAGTGGTCACCCATGTGGTAGCCCTCGCGCATCTGGCGCGGCTCGGCCGGATCGGCAAAGGCGGTATCCAGCCGCACCGTAGCGTCGAATTCGCCTGAAGTGAGCATCCAGTCGTTGATCGCCTGGCGGGCCGCCTCGCCGGCCTCGGTCCAGTAGGCCGCGCCCATGTAGGGGCCGATGGGGCTGCCGATGACCTTGATGCCCTTTTCGTGTGCGCGGGCGATCAGCTGGCGATAGCCGGCAATCATCTGCGGCACGTCGATCTGCGGCTGGTCGAGCGCGGGGAAGCCCGCCGGCATCACTCGCGCGCCAAACCGCTGGCCGATGTCGTTCACACCCACGAACACGATCATGTGCGTGACGTTGGGCAGGCTCAGCACGTCCTCGTCAAACCGGGCGAGCGCGCTTTCGCCCATGCCGGGGCTGAGCACGCGGTTGCCGGAAATCCCCGCATTGGCCACGGCAAATTCCATGCCCGCCGCTTGCAACCGCTCGGCCAGCACATCGGGCCAGCGGCGGTTGGCGCCCGGCGTGGAGCCGACCCCGTCGGTGATCGAATCGCCGAAGGTGACGATCGTGCCACGCGCATCGTCGCTGAACACTTCCACCGTATGCAGGAAGGCGCGGTAACCGGCGGTGCTGGCAGGCTCCCACGCCTCGCCCACATGATCGCCGGGGGCGGATACGGCCAGAACGTCCTGCCCGGTCAGGTGGCAGGTGCACGGGCCGGTGGGCTGCGGCAGGTAGAATTCCACCTTGATCCGCGCGAGATCGGGCAGGGCCAGGTCCACCACGTCGCTGGCGAACGGGCTGCCGCGCGGGATCACCGCGCCCGCCTCGCCGCCAAAGCTGAGCATGCGGCTGGTGCCGGGCATTTCGGCGCCTGCATCGTCGATCTGGAACACCCGCGCGCGGCCGATTGCCAGCGGGCCGGGGCCATAGCGGTTGGTGAAGCGCACCCGCAGCCGGTCGCCCCCCTCGCTCAACCGCAGCACCTGGCTGATTGTGACATTGTCATAGGAAACGGCGGCGAATGGCCCCTCGGTGCCCAGCGGCGCGTGCGGACTGGCGGTCCAGCTGGCCACCCACAGGCCGCCTTCGTCCTGCGCGGAAGCGGCGGTGCTGAAAGTGGCAATGCTTACAGAGGCGGCGGCCAGCGCCAGCGCGGCCATGATGTGACGCATCGAATAGTCTCCCGGTCATGCGGCGCTTCTCCACGCCTTTGGTGGCGGACCTTACAGCTTGGCGGGCGCGTTTCAATCGGGCGTTGCTGGCAGCGGGTGGGCTTGCTAGCCCGCTGGCAACAAGCTGGAGGAGAGCCGGAATGGTCGCATGGGGGAAGAGCGCGCTGCGCATGGGTACAGCAACGGTGCTGGTAGCGCTGGCGGGCATGGCTCCCGTGGCGATAGCGCCAGCATTCGGCCAACAGGTGGCGGACCAGGCCGGTCGCTGCACGGCACTGACTGGCCAGCGGACGGGCCAGGTTGAAATCACCTCTGCCACCTTCCATCCACAAGGCCGCAGCGTGGCCGGGCCGCCGGGCCGTGCGGCAGAGGCGCTGGCCCCGCATTGCTGGGTGCAAGGGACGATCAACCGCCGCGTGGGTGCGGGCGGGGTGGAATATGGCATCGGCTTCGAACTGGCCCTGCCGACGGAATGGAACGGCCGCTACCTGCTGATGGGCGGGGGCGGGCTCAACGGCTCGATCCGTCCGCCCAGTGGGCCGGTGGCGGCAGGCACCAACGATGCGCTGTCACGCGGCTTTGCCGTGGCCAGCCACGACAGCGGCCACAAGGGCGCGGGCTTTGACCAGAGCTTCTTTGCCGACCAGCGCGCCGCGCTGGATTTTGCCGAGACTTCGGTGCGCACGGTCACGCTGGCCACGCGCGAGCTGGTGCAGGGCTTCTATGGCAGCGCGCCGCACCATTCGTACATGACCGGCTGTTCCACTGGCGGGCGTGAGGGGATGCTGGCCAGCCAGCGCTATCCCGAACTGTTCGACGGCATCGTGGTGGGTGCGCCAGCCATGCGGCCGGGGCGGTCGAATCTGGGGATCGAGTGGGCGCAAGTGCTGCTTAACCGCACGCAAGCCGCGAGAATCAGCACTCCCGCCGGGATCACGCCCGTGGAACGCCGCCTGATCGACGGCGAATTGCGCCGCCAGTGCGACGGGGCCGACGGGCACATGGACGGCATGATCATGAACGTTGAGGCGTGCCGCGGATTTGACCTGGCGGCGCTGTCGTGCCGAGCGGGCGAAACCGAAGGCTGCATTGCGCCCGACAAGGTGACCGCTCTGACCACGGCCTTCGGCGGCCTGACCAACAGCGCGGGCCGCCGCGAATATGTGCCGATCCCGTGGGATACCGGCGTCACCTATACCGGCCCCGGCCTGCCCGGCTACCTGCCCGCCGGCGCGCCCGGACCGTTCGGCCCGGCCAGCGCCGCGCGCGAGATTGACATCGACGCCCGCCTGCACGCGGTGGACTGGGATGCGGCGGGGCGGCTGACCGACACGGCGTACTGGACCAACCTCTCCACCTTCCTGGGGCGCGGAGCCAAGGTGATGTACTTCCACGGCGTGTCCGATCCGTGGTTCTCGGCCTTCGACACCTGGGACTATTTCCAGCGCGCCCGCGCCACCAACGGTGCCGAGGCGTGGGATAATGCCGCGCGGTTCTACATGGTGCCGGGCATGATGCACTGTTCGGGGGGCAATGCCTTCGAGACGTTCGACCTGCTTGGCCCGATGGTGGAATGGGTGGAACAGGGCACGGCCCCGGCGGCAGTCACGGCCACTCGCTCGACAGGCGTGCCCGGTGCGATGCCCCAGGAAATGCCGCTGTGTCCGCATCCCAGTTATGCCCATTATCAGGGCGGCGATCCGGCCGTTGCCGCCAGCTACAGCTGTGTCGCACCGCGCGCGATGACCACAGGTTAGGACGAACCCTTGCTTCAGCGAATGCTTGCCCACACCGCGCGGCTGCTGCCGCATGGTGCGCTGGGCCACCTGGGGTGGCTGCGCGGCGCCGTGGGCGCGGGACTGGGCATCGGCGTCACCGCAATCGCCACAGCGCTGTTGCTGCGCTATTTTGCGCCCGGACTGCCGATGATCCTGGCTCCGATGGGTGCCAGCGCCGTGCTGTTGTTCGGCCTGCCCGCCAGCCCGCTGGCGCAGCCGTGGCCGGTCATCGGCGGCAACGTGGTGGCGGCGCTGGCGGGGCTGGTGGCGGGCATGGCGCTGGACACGCCGCTGCCAGCGGCGGTGGTGGCCGTGGCGCTGGCCATCGCGGCGATGAGCGTGCTGCGATGCCTCCATCCACCCGGCGGCGGCACCGCGCTATTGTATGCCCTGGGCGCAACCGGCGCCGAGCACTGGGACTGGCTCTATCTTGTGCCCGTGCTGGTCAACGGGCTGGCGCTGGCCTGCGCCGGTTGGCTGTACAACAATCTGACCGGCCACCAGTGGCCCCACCGACTGGTGGTGCCCGTCGCTCCCGCGCTGCCGAGTGAACCGGCCCCCATCACCCGGGAGGATGTGGTGCGCGTGCTGGACGAATGGAACGAAGTGCTCGACGTGGGACCAGAAGACCTGCTGGCATTCGTCCAGGCGGTGGACCGGCAGCGCGGCAAAAACCCCTAAAGCGGGTTCCCGTCCCGATCGCGGTAGATTTCGCGGCGGCCGACATGGTTGGCCGGGCCAACGATGCCATCTTCCTCCATTCGCTCGATCAGGCGCGCGGCGGTATTATAGCCGATGCCCAGCTGGCGCTGCAGCCATGATCCGCTGGCCTTCTGGTTCTCCCACACCACCTGGCAGGCCTGGCGGTAACGCCGCTCGTCCGGGTTGTCGCTGGCGGTAAACTCGTCCTCGAAGCCGAAGCCGCCATTACCGCCGGGGCCATCGGGATCGGGATCGGTGGTCACGTTGTCGTCGTAATCGGGCCGGCCCTGTCCGCGCCAATGCTCGGCCACCTTCTCCACTTCCTCGTCGGATACGAACGGGCCGTGCACCCGTACCAGCGCGCCGGTGGTGGGCTTGTACAGCATGTCGCCCTTGCCCAGCAGTTGCTCGGCGCCCTGTTCGCCCAGGATCGTGCGGCTGTCGATCCGGCCGGTGACGTTGAAGGCAATACGCGTGGGCAGGTTGGCCTTGATCACGCCGGTGATCACGTCGACCGACGGGCGCTGCGTGGCCATGATCAGGTGGATGCCGGCGGCGCGGCTCTTCTGCGCCAGCCGCTGGATCAGCACCTCGATCTCCTTGCCCACGGTGATCATCAGGTCGGCCAGTTCGTCCACGATCACCACGATCTGCGGCATCACTTCGTAATCCAGCTGGCTTTCCTCATACAGCTCGTCGCCGGTGTCCGGATCGAAGCCGGCCAGGATGCGCCGTCCCAGCGGCTTGCCCTTGGCGCTGGCGGCCTTCACCCGGTCGTTGAAGCCGGTCAGGTTGCGCGCGCCGATATCGCTCATCATGCGATAGCGGCGCTCCATTTCCTCCACCGCCCACTTCAGGGCGCGGATCGCCTTGGGCGGCTCGGTCACCACCGGGGCCAGCAGGTGCGGGATATCGTCGTAGCTTTTCAGTTCCAGCACCTTGGGATCGATCAGGATCATGCGGCATTCGGCCGGACTGAAGCGGTACAGCAGCGTCAGCAGGATGCAGTTGAGGCCCACCGACTTGCCCGAACCCGTGGTGCCCGCCACCAGCAGGTGCGGCATGGCGGCAAGATCGGCCACCACCGGCTCGCCCGCAATGTCCTTGCCCAGGATGATCGGCAGGTTGCCCTTGGATTCGGCAAAGGCCTCCGATGCGACCATTTCCTTGAAGCTGACCATCTGGCGCACCGCGTTGGGCAGTTCGATGCCCATCACCGTGCGGCCCGGAATGGCGGCGACGCGGGCCGAGATGGCCGACATGTTGCGGGCGATATCTTCCGACAGGCCGATCACCCGGCTGGCCTTGATGCCGGGCGCGGGCTCCAGTTCGTACATCGTCACCACCGGGCCGGTGCGCACGGCGGTGATCTCGCCCTTCACATTGAAATCGTCGAGCACGTTTTCCAGCAGGCGCGCGTTCCTCTCCAGCGCCAGCTTGTCCAGCTTGGGGCCGGTATCGGGGGGCGCATCGGTCAGCAGGTCAAGGCTGGGCAGGTCGAACTTGGCGAACAGGTCCTTCTGCTGCTCCTTCACTGCCTTGGCGGCGCGCGGGGGCGCGCTGGGATCGAGGATTTCGGGCGGCTTGCGATCGGGCTGGGCCAGCGTCACTGTCTCGCCCTTCTTCTCGGCCGCGCGGCGGCGTTCGGCCTGTGCCTTGAACGGGTTGGCATTGCTGCCCGGCATGCTGGGGGTGTGCCGCGCCCATTGCGGCAGGGTGAGCAGGCCGGCCCAGTCGAGCGCGAAGACCTTGCCGGCCAGGAAGGCGCCCGCCAGCAGCACCAGCAGCCCGCCGCCCAGGATGGCGGGGAATTCAAATCCGGCGGGCAAACGCCCGGCCAGCGCCCGCAGCGCGCCTTCGCCCAGCAGGCCGATCAGGCCGCCGGCTCCGGCAGGCCAGGTCCAGCTGGAAGGATCGGTCACCAGCGAGAGCACCGTGGCCAGCAGCGCCATGGCCAGCAGCATCACCGCCAGTGTGCGCCACCATATACCCTCCGCCATGCGCGGGGCCGCGTCGTCCTCGTCCTCGTCTTCTTCCGAATCGCGCCACAGCTTGCGGCCCCAGGCGTACAGCAGCGGCAGGAACAGCAGGCTGACCAGCCCGAATGACCAGAACGCGCGATCCGCCGCCCAGGCGCCCGCAGCCCCCATCCAGTTGGCCACCACCGGCCCGGCAGCGGTGGAGGGTGAGGGATCGGCCTGATCGTAGCTGATCATGGCCAGCGCCAGGAAGGCCATCAGGCCAAACAGCAGGCACGCGCCGCTCATCTGCAGGACACGGCTCATCGAGCGGCGAAATGCCGCTTTCCAGTCACCCTGCTGCTGCGGATTGCGCGCGCGCGTGGCCATTGGCCCGTTCCCTCTTCGTCCCGTGAAGCGCTATTGTGAGTCCGGGGGGACTCGCCGTCAACTGCTAGTGCGACGACAGGCCGTCGATTGCTGCCCAGTGTGGCCAATCGAGCCGCCTTGCGGTTTGTGCATTCATTCCGCCCAGCGCGATCACCGGTACGGGTGATCGCGCGGCGAGCATCCGAAGGCGTACCGCGCCCAGAAACGGCGCGCCGGGATGGGTCCGGGTGGCAAAGGCGGGGGACAGCAACACCGCATCGGCTCCCTTGCGCGCCGCCTGCGCCAGTTCGCGCAGGGAATGGGCCGTGGCCAGCTGCAACAGGTCGCCGCGCCGGGGCCACAGCGCCAGCGGCGCGCCATAGACCCCGTCTGCGCCCCACTCGCGCGCGGTCAGCGCCGAATCGGCCAGCACCACCACGTGTCCCCGCGCCCGGGCGATCCGCTGCAGCTGGCGGAACCGTGCCAGCCGTTCGGGTTCGGGCAAGTGATAATGGCGGAACACGAACCCGCTGCCGCGCGGCAGACGCTTCAGCGCGCGCTCCAGTGCAGCATCGTTGCGGGCATCGGACAGCAGCCACACTGCAGGGAAGGGCTGGATCATGGCCATCGGCCCGCTATAGCGCCGCTATGCACGAAAACGCAGCCACCCTTTTGGCCGAAATCAACGCCGCCATCGCGCAAGCCTGCAAGGTCGCCCGGCGCGATCCGTCAGACGTGACGCTGGTCGCGGTCAGCAAAACGCAAGACGCCGAGGCGATCCTGCCCCTGCTCGCCGCCGGCCAGCGGGTGTTCGGTGAAAACCGGGTGCAGGAGGCCGAGGCCAAGTGGCCTGCGCTGCGCGAACAATACCCCGATGTGCAGTTGCATCTGGTCGGCCAGCTGCAATCGAACAAGGCGGACGAGGCCGTGGCGCTGTTCGACGCGATCCACTCGCTCGACCGGCCCTCGCTGGTCACCGCGCTGGGCAAGGCGATGGACAAGGCGGGCCGCCGCGTGCCTTGCTTCGTGCAGGTCAACATTGGCGCCGAGGAGCAAAAGGGCGGCTGCGCGCTGGCCGATCTGCCCGCGCTGTTGGATCAGACCAGCGCGGCGAATATACCGCTGGCCGGGCTGATGTGCGTGCCGCCCGCCGATATCGAGCCCGCACCGTTCTTCGCCCTGCTCGACAAGCTGGCCCGCGATCACGGGCTGGAAGGCCGATCAATGGGCATGAGCGGCGATTTTGCCACCGCGATCATGCTGGGTGCCACGTATGTGCGGGTTGGCACTGCCTTGTTCGGAAGCCGTTCTGCGCATCCATAGGGAACCGGATTGAACTTTGCTGCATTGCATCATTTGCTGTGGTAAGGAGTGCATGCGCGACGCCTCCGGTTACAAGGCTCGCTCGATGCCCGACGACGATACAACTCCTTCAGTGGGCCACGATCCCGGCAAGCAGCCACGCCGCCACCAGCGGGCGGACATGGACAAGCTGTGCGAAATCAAGATCGGCATGCGCAACTGGCACCAGGCCCGCCTGCGCGACCTGACGCCCGAAGGGTTCCGCCTGTCGCTGACCGACATGCCCGCCGTGGGCACACAATTGAAAATCCGCCTGCCGGGCATGGCCATGCTCGATGCCGAGGTGTGTTGGGCGCGCAACTTTGAGGCTGGCTGCAAGTTCGCCAACCCGCTGAGCCCCTATGTGTTCGAGCATCTGGTGCGCAGTTAGCGGGCCGTCACTCCGCCGCCACTTTCGCCACCTTTTCCTTCGGCTCGCCCGCAGCGATTGCCGCCAGCAAGGCGGCTTCCACGCGGCCCAGCCGGTCCGGGCTGACGATCTTGTAGCCGATCAGGTCGGTGACATAGAAGGTATCCACCGCCCGCTCGCCATACTGGGTGATGTGCGCGGAGTTGATGATCAGGCTTTGTTCGAACATCGCCCGGGTCAGCCGGTTCAGCAGCGCGGGGCGGTCTGTTGCGGTCACTTCGATCACGGTGAAGCGGTCGCTGGCCTCGTTGTCGAACAGCACGGCGGGTTCCACCCGGAAGTTTTCCGCCCGGCTGCGCGACAGGGGCCGCGCGGCCAGCTTGGGGACCAGTTCGATGCGGCCCGCCAGCGCATCCTCGATGCTTTTCTTCAGGCGGGCCAGCTGTCCATCCTCGCGGAAGGGCTTGCCCAGCGGGTCCTGCACCAGGAAATTGTCGACCGCTTTCCCCACCCGCGTGGTGTGGATGCGCGCGTCGATCACGTTCGCGCCGGCCAAGTTGATTGCCCCGGCGATGCGGAAGAACAGGCCCGGATGGTCATCGCCCATCACGGTGATCAGCGTGGCGCCGCGCGCCGGATAATATTCGGTGTGGATCGACAGTGCATCGCGCACATCGCGCGCACGGGCATAGTGCGGCAGATTGATGGCGATGATGTCGGCCGGTTCCTGTAGCCAGTAATTGCGGTCGAACCGGTCATCCAGCTCGTCGAGCAAGTGGCGCTGGTCACCCAGCAGTTCGGCCACTTCGGCGCGCTTGGCGGCCAGCCGCTTGACCTGCAGATCGTCGTCCGCATTCGACCGCAACATCTCTTCGGCATAGTTGTACAGCTCGCCCAGCAACTGGCGCTTCCAGCTGTTCCAGATGCCGGGGCCGACAGCGCGGATATCGACAATGGTCAGCACGGCCAGCTGGGCCAGCTTCTCCAGATCGTCCACTTCCTCCACGAAATTGCGGATCGTGCGCGGGTCCGAGAGATCGCGCTTGAAGGCCGTGGCGCTCATCACCAGGTGCCAGCGGACCAGCCAGGCGACCAGCCTGGTTTCCTGCACGGTCAGGCCGAAG
Organism: Pseudomonadota bacterium; assembly: GCA_040386475.1. Taxonomy (GTDB): domain Bacteria; phylum Pseudomonadota; class Alphaproteobacteria; order Sphingomonadales; family Sphingomonadaceae; genus Alteraurantiacibacter. Next base: position 11,371 of record JAZKFK010000452.1, read on the forward strand.
CGCGGGCACAGCTTCATCGCCACCTCTGCCCCCAGCACCGAATGATCGCCTCCGCGCCCCTTGGCGATATCGTGCAGCAGCGTGGCGACGTACAACACGCGGCGGTATTTCAGGCCGGGCAGGATGCGGGTGGCCAGCGGGTGCTGTTCCTGCTCTTCGCCGCGCTCGATCCGACTGAGCAGGCCGATGGCGCGGATGGTGTGTTCGTCCACGGTATAGTGGTGGTACATGTCGAACTGCATCTGTCCGCCGACCTTGCCGAAATCGGGCACGAAGCGGCCGAACACGCCGCTCTCGTTCATCCACCGCAGCACGGTTTCGGGATCACGGTGGCCGGTCAGCACATCGAGGAAGGCGGCATTGGCGCGCGGGTTGCGGCGGATCTCGGCGTGAATCAGCCCGGCATCGCGGCGGATGGTGCGGATGGTCTCGGGGTGGATTTCCAGCCCCTCACGCTCGGCAACGGCATAGATCTCGACCAGCCGCACCGGATCTTCGCGGAACCATTCGTCCGACGGGGCCGACAGCTTGCCGGAATGCAGCGGGTAGCTGCCCACGAAGCGGCTCTTTCGGCTGCGGAAGCGTTGCAGCAGGCCTTCGCGCCGCTTGGGCCCCAGCGCCTGGTCCTGCAATTGCGCCAGGAACACGCCGGTCAGGTTGCCCACGTGCTGGGCCTGCAGGAAGTAGAACTGCATGAACCGTTCCACCGCGCTTTTGCCCGGCCGATCGGCATAATGCATCCGCCGCGCCACTTCGCGCTGCAGGTCGAAAGTCAGCCGGTCCTCGCCGCGCCCGGCAATGGTGTGCAGGTGGCTGCGCACTGCCAGCAGGAAGCCTTCCGCGCGGCGGAAGCTGCGATATTCGGCGCGCGTGAACAGCCCCTTGTCGACCAGTTCGGCGGCGCTTTTAACGCGGTAGACGTACTTGCCGATCCAATAGAGCGTCTGCAGATCGCGCAACCCGCCCTTGCCGTCCTTCACATTGGGTTCGACCACATAGCGCGAATCGCCCATGCGCTTGTGGCGCGCGTCGCGCTCGGCCAGCTTTTCGGCGGTGAACTGGGTTTCCGATCCGGGCACCACATCGGCCCAGAAACGGTCGCTCGCCATCTGGTACACCGCGCGGTCACCCCACAGGTAGCGGCTTTCGAGGATGGCGGTGCGGATCGTCAGGTCGCCCTTGGCCTGGCGGACCATCTCGTCAAGCGAGCGGCTGGAATGGCCCAGGGTCAGGCCAAGATCCCACAGGATATAGAGGATCGCCTCGATCACCTGCTCGCACCAGGCGGTGGGCTTGGCGGGGGTGATGAAGGCGATGTCCACGTCCGAGAACGGGCACATTTCGCCGCGCCCGTATCCGCCCACGGCCAGCAGTGCCAGCCGCTCGCCACTGGACCGGTTGGCCACCGGATAAAGGGTATCGACCACGTGATCGTGCACCACGCGGATGACCTGGTCGATCAGGAAGGCATGGCCGTGCGTGATTTCGTGCCCCGCGCCGGGCGTGGCCGCCAGCCGCGTGGCCAGTTCGGCCCGGCCCGTGGCCAGCGCCTCGCGCAGCAGGGCGATGACGGGCGCGCGCGCATTGGCTGCGCCCGTTTCGGCCACCGCCTCGCCAATCGCGGCCACAAGGGCGCGACGGTCGATAATGGCTCGCTGGTCGGGGATCGTGAACTGGCGCACGCGAGGCAGATAGTGCGGCTTGGCCAATAGTGCAAAAGACATCGGCGTGGACGGGTTCGGCGCCAACGGGCTTTTCCGCCAGCCTGCGCTGTGCCATTGCTTCGGGCCACCTTGGTTTAGGGCACGCCATCACATGATCGAATACCTGGCCGCCGGTGTCGGCAGCGTCACCAACTGGGCTGATCTGGGCCTGAAGCCGGGGATCGACCTGGGCTTCTTCACGCTGCGCTATTATTCGCTGGCGTACCTGGCCGGGCTGCTGCTGGCCGCGTGGCACCTTTCAAAGATGATCAAGGCCCCCGGTGCACCGATGGCGCAGCGCCACGTGGAGGACCTGTTCTTCTATTGCATGCTGGGCGTGATCCTGGGCGGGCGGCTGGGCTATGCCGCGTTTTATGACCAGAGCTTGTGGACCGGGTTCGAAGGCGACGGCTTCGTTTCCTGGAAGCTGCTGCGATTGTGGGATGGCGGGATGAGTTTCCACGGCGGCCTGATCGGCGTGCTGCTGGCGATCACCTGGGTCAGCCGCAAGGGCGGCCTGCCGTTCCTGCGGGTGTGCGATTACATTGCGGTCAACGTGGGCTTCGGCATGTTCTTCGGGCGGCTGGCCAATTTCATCAATGGCGAGCTGTGGGGCCGCGCCGCGGACGAGAGCGTGCCGTGGGCGATGACTTTCTGCGATCTGGGGCGTGATGCCGCCGGTACCTGCCTCAGCACCTTCACTGCGCGCCATCCCAGCCAGTTGTACGAGGCGGCACTGGAAGGGCTGGTGATCATGCTGGTGCTGATCCCGTTGTTCTGGCGCACCGGCGCGCGGTATCGCCCCGGCCTGCTCGTCGGCCTGTTCACGGCGATGATCGGGCTGGGCCGCTTCACCGTGGAGTTCTTCCGCGAGCCCGATGCCCAACTGGCCGAATTTGCCGCCAATACCGGCCTCAACATGGGCCAGTGGCTGACCATTCCGCTGATCCTGACCGGGTTGGTCTTCGTGGTGCGTGCCTTGCGCAAGCCGCCACTCGCCAGCGGCTATGTGCCCCCGGCAGACTGACGCGCCCGTGGCCGACCTATCGCTGGCTGACAGCTTCCGCCGCCTGATCGGGGCCACTGGCCCGATCAGCCTGATGCAGTTCATGGGCGAGAGCAACGCACGCTATTATGCGCGCGAGGATGCCCTGGGGGCCACCGGCGACTTCATCACCGCGCCCGAGGTGAGCCAGATGTTCGGCGAGCTGATCGGCTTGTGGCTGGCCGACTTGTGGATCCGTGCCGGGCGGACCGAGCCAGTGCATTATGTGGAACTGGGGCCGGGGCGCGGGTTCCTGGCGCGCGATGCCCGCCGGGCCATGAAACGCTATGGCCTGGCGCCGCGGATGCACCTGGTCGAAGGCTCCACCAAGCTGCGCGACGAGCAGCTGGTGCAAGTGCCCGATGCCTTCTTCCACAACGACTTGTCGACCGTGCCGATGAAAGGCCCGATCCTGCTGGTGGCCAACGAGTTTCTCGATGCCCTGCCGGTGCGCCAGCTGGTCAAGACCGGCGATGGCTGGCGCGAGGTGATGGTCGGGCTGGAGCAGGACGAGTTCGTGCTGGTCGCCGGACGCCAGCCGATGGACGCCGCCGTGCCCGAAGCGCGGCGCGATGGCCCGGTGGGCACGGTGATCGAAACCAACCCCGGTTCTGCGGCCACGCTGTTCGAAGTGGCCGGGCGGCTGACCGGGCAGGGCGGCGTGGCGCTGTTTATCGATTACGGCTATGTCGCCCCGCGCACTGGCTCCACGCTGCAGGCGGTCAAGGGGCACCAGAAGGTTGATCCCTTCGCCATGCCGGGCGTGGCGGATATCACCGCGCATGTCGATTTTGACCAGATGAAGCAGGTTGCCTTGTCACGCGG
>JAZKFK010000453.1:0-8024 GCA_040386475.1 Pseudomonadota bacterium
CGCCCGGAAACTTGGCCGCTACGGTGGCGATATTGACGATCCGGCCCCATTTGCGCTCCACCATTCCGTCCAGCACCTCACGCATGAAGGCCACGGGGGACAACAGCGAAATATCGATCGCGTCGCGCCAGTCCTGCTCGGTGATCGCGCGGTAATCGGGCGTCATCGGCGGGGGTGAACAGGTTCCCACCAGAATGTCGGGGTTCGGGCATGCTGCAAGGATCGCAGCGCGCCCTTGCGAAGTGCTGTGGTCCGCACAGACGGGGATGACCTTCGCGCCGGTTTGCTCCCCGATTTCACGGCAGGCTGTTACAAGCCGGTCCTCGCTACGGGCCGACACGTAGACTTCCACCCCTTCACGGGCGAGGGCCAGAACCGAACTGCGGCCCATCCCCGTGCTGCCGCCATTAACGATCGCCTTGCGGCCCCTGATCCCCAGATCCATCCTGCGCTCTCCCAGCTTTCCTGACGGTGTGCCCAGCGGATGGCAGGTGTGCAAGTGTGCTGAAAGCTTAACCGCGACTTGGCGCGAATGAAGGGCGCCCGCCGTTCCCTCGCGTCAACATCAGGCCGGATCGGTTGCCGGGCGGCGGGCGAAAAGTCCGAAACCGGCGATGATGGCATAGCACAAGGCCGGCAGGGCCAGCGCCGGAGCCAGCCCGACCTGGTCCGCCACCGCGCCGTAAATCGCCGGGATCACTGCGCCGCCAGCGATGGCAACGTTGATGATGCCGGAACCGTCGGCCGCTTTGCTGCCCAGCTTCTCGCAGGCCAGCGAGAAGATCGTGGGGAACATGATCGAATTCATCAGGCCCACCGCCAGCAGCGAATAGCCGGCCAGTTCACCCGTACTGTTGGCCGATAGCGCGATCAGGGAGATGGCCCCTGCCGCCACCGATGCGAGCAGCAGGCCGGGGCTGACCATGCGCAGCAAGGCGGAACCGATGAAGCGCCCGACAAGAGCCCCACCCCAGTACAGCGAGATCAGCTTGCCCGCATCCTGCTCGGCCAGGCCCAGGACGCTGTCCTGCATCAGGTAATTGACGATGAAGCTGCCGATGGACACTTCCGCGCCCACGTAGAGGAAGATGCAGGCCGCACCATAACCGAAGCGCGGACGAGCCAGCAGCTTGATGCCGTCAACAAAGCTGGAAGCCTCGTGCTTTTCGCCCTTCAATCGGTTGCGGAACATCCAGACCACGGCGGCGACCACGGCCAGCGCCACGGCCAGGCCCAGGTAGCCATTGACGATCGCCTGGCTCTCGGCCTGGCGGTAGGCAGTCAGCTCAACTCCTGACAGCTGGTCGGCAGTAACCGTGGCCAGCGAGCCGAGGATCAGGATGGCCCCGAAATAGGGAAAGATCGTGGTGCCCAGCGAATTGAAGGCCTGGGCAAAGGTCAGGCGGCTGTGCGTGGTGGATGGTGGGCCCAGCAGGCTGATCAACGGATTGGCCACGATCTGCACCAGCACCACGCCGGTGGCGAGGATGAAGTAGGCAAACAGGAACACGCCAAAGGCCGCGCTCTGGCTGGCGGGAATGAACAGGAGGCAGCCCACCAGCATGGCCACCAGGCCCGCCACCGCGCCGCGCATATAGCCGATTTTCTTGATCAGCTGCGCACCGGGAATGCCGACCACGGCATAGGCGATGAAGAAGCAGAACTGCACCAGGCTGGCTTCGAAGAAGCTCAGCGTGAACAGCTCCTTCAACTTCGGAATGATCACATCGTTAAGCGAGGTGATGCCGCCGAAGATGAAGAACAGGCCGAACACGAAATAGTTGAGGCCCGGCGCATCAACCGGCGCGCGATCGGCGGCATCGGCAGTGGTGCTGGTCGACAGGTCCGGCGCAAGGGCCATGGCATTTTCCTCCCCAATTCGAGCGGATGATCCACCGCCCCTGTATTATTCACAAGTCCAGCGCGTCAGAAAGCGCAAGGCGTCCCCTGTGGCAAGTTTTCCCGCCGCACGCTGGAAATGCGGAAGGTGACGTCACCTTGCGTTTCAAACGCGATCCGCGGACCCACCCCGGCGGCACAAGCCTCGGTTATCACCATTTCGCGCCAGCCCTTGCCCTGTGCGAGGGCGAAGTGGGCCGTGATGTCGGTGGCAGTAGCGCCTTCGCCCGCACCCACGACCAGCTGGATCGGCGCGGTGGGGCGGGTGACCACTTCATAGGCAATGCGCCATGCTCCGCCGGCATCCTGCGACTGGACCAGGCCAAAGCGCGATCCGGCGCGCATGGTCACCTGGCGCGCATCTTCCTGCGCATCCCGGTCAAATCCACGCACGGTCACGCCAGCGGCGCTCATGTCGCCACGCATCTGGGGGAGCAGCTCGCCATTACCGGCAGTGCCGATGGGTGCAGCGAAGGCCGAGGCACCCTGCCCCAGCCGGCCAGAGCCGAACACCAGAGCGCCGTTATTGCGCGACAGGTTGGCGCACTCCTCACTCAGCGCGGGAAATCCGGCGGTATCGGCCAACGCACGGCCATAGCCCCGCGCGAACAACGCGCCCTCCGGGCCGTTGAGCGGCTGGCCTGCGCATGCAGCGGGCCACGAGAATGACAAGCGGCCCGTGGCTGGGCGCACGCCGGTCAGCACATCAGCCACGCCCGCCCCTTCGCTGCCCGGCAGCCAGGCGGCGACAAAGGCATTGGCCGCGTTAAGTTCGCGGTTCATCCACATGGGGCGGCCTGACAGGAACACGGCGACTGTCGGGATCCCCTGTTCGCGGAAACCTCGCAGCAGGGTAAGACCCTCCTCGTCGCGGAACACCAGGTCCTGCTGGTCGCCCGCAAATTCGGCATAGGGCCGCTCGCCAAAGACGACCACGGCCACATCGGGACGGGCGCTAAAGCTGCCATCGGCGGAAAGGGTTGCCGCACCGCCACCCGCCGCCACGGCATCGCGCAGGCCTTCCCAGATCGATGTGGCATTGGGAAACATCCCACGGCTCAACTGGTCGGCCCGGCCGCCCTGCCATTCCAGCGTCCAGCCGCCGGATGCCTGGCCAACATCGTCAGCCGCAGTCCCCGCGACAAGGATGTTCGCCCCGGCGCGCAAGGGCAGCACGCCATCGTTCGACAGCACCACTTGTGAGCGGGCCACGGCCTCGCGGGCAAGTGCGCGGTGTTCGGGAGAGGCGAGCAGGTCGAAGCGCCCGGCAACCCCGCGTTGCGACGGTCGCTGCGCATCCGGACCCAGCAGGCCGGCACGGTATTTCACCCGCAGGACGCGGGCAACCGCCTCGTCCACCCGCGCCATCGGGATGGTTCCATCAGCAACCTGCGCCAGCAGGTTCTGCATCAGCGCGCGCCAGTCATCGGGCACCATGTAGATATCGAGCCCGGCGAGCAGGGCCTGCGGGCAATTGTCGATCTCGCATCCGGCAATCTGGCCGTGCGCGTTCCAGTCACCCACCACCAGCCCGGAAAACCCCATCCGCTCGCGCAGGATGCCGGTCAATAGCTCGCGGTTGCCATGCATCTTCACGCCGTTGACCGAATTGAAACTGGCCATGATGGTTTCTACGCCGGCTTCGATCGCCGCCGGATAGGGCACGGCGTGGAGGGCAAGTAGACCCTCGATATCGCCGTTGACGTCGCCCTGGTCCACGCCCTGCTCGGTCCCGCCATCGGCGAAGAAATGCTTGGCCGTGGCGATAACCCGCCCATCACCCAGAAAATCCGCACTGTCGGGATTGCCCTGCAACCCTTCGACCAACGCCGCACCCAGGCGGGCGACAAGCTGCGGGTCTTCGGAATAGCTTTCGTATGTGCGGCCCCAGCGATCATCCTGCGCCACGGCCACGGTAGGTGAGAAGTTCCAGTCAATGCCGGTCACCTCGATCTCGACCGCGGTGGCTTGGCCGATGCGGCGCACCAGATCGGGATCGCCTGCCGCGCCCAGCGCGATATTGTGCGGAAACAGCGTGGCACCGACGATGTTGGAGTGGCCGTGGACGGCATCGGTGCCCCACATGGTGGCAACCACCGGCTCGCCGTTGGGCAACGGACGCACAGAGGCATCGTACATGGCATCGGCCAGCGCCAGCCAGTCGGCCGCCGGGGCGAACTCCTGCCCGTTGGGCCCACCGTTACCGCCGTTGAGGTAGCTGCCAAAGCGGTACCTCTCCATGTCCGCAACCGTGAACGAGTTGATCTGCGGCTGGATCAGCTGGGCAATCTTGCGCTCCAGCGACATCCGCGAAAGGATGTCAGCCACCATCCGGCTCTCTGGATCTGTCACCGGGATTGGAGCGGCTGCCACTGTCGCTGGCGCCACCGGCGCCGTTGCACAGCCCGCCAGGCCCGTCCCGGCAAGCGCCAGTCCCATGGCCGCCAAGGCCCTTTTCGACATCCCTGCCCGCATCGGATTCCTCTGTATTGGGAACGTTCTCAATTGCGCAGTTGTACACAGCTTCGGACGCCGGGCAAGGCCCTATTTTGCTGTGGGGACGAAGATCAGCAGGACGCAGGCCAGGGCGGCCAGACTGGCCAGCATCACGAACAGGCCGGGAAAGCCGAACACCGGCACCATGGCCAGCGTCAGGCCCGGCATGATCAGGTTGGGCACGGTGTTGGTCAGGTTGAACAGGCCCAGGTCGCGCCCCCGCGTTTGCGGTCGCGGCAGGACGCGCAGGGTCTGGGCAGAATGCAGCGCCAGGAAGACCGCCGCCGACAGGCCAAACAACGCATACCCGGCCAGCGCCAGGGTCAAGCTGGGCGCCAGCGCCATGCCCAGCAGCGCCGCGGCGCAAATCCCTGCCGCAAGGCCCAACGGCAGGATGGCCTGGCCGCTGCGATCAGCCCAGCGCCCTACGGTCAAGGTCACCGGGACGGAGGCCAGCAGCACAATCCCGAACACCTGCGCCGCCGCACTGTCGCGAAAGCCCGGCGAGATCGACCGCAGCCAGAGGTAAAGGTAGGCAAACAGCGCCGCCTCGGCCACTTGCACCAGCAGCCGCGCCAGCCACATCCGCGCGACAATGCGCTGGTTGCGGCCAGGTGAACTCTCGGCGGATCGCTCGCCTGGCTCGCGCAACTCCGGAAACGGCACCGGCCTGCCCAACACCAGCACAGGCAGCACGCAGGCCAGCACCAAAGCGGCAACAAGCCACAGCCTGACCTCGCCATCGGCCAGTCCGGGGAATGTCACCAGCGTGCCAGACAACGCGCCCAGCGCCGGAGCAAGGGCCAGCAGGCCGCCCAGCGTGCCCTTCTGGTGGTCAGGCACCAGGTCTCCGCCCCAGGCTGCCAGAGGACCAAGCATCATGTTGAGAAACACTTGCCAGGCTACCAGCGTGACAACCAGCAGCGGCAGGTTTGCCACCACCTGGCCGATGGCGATCAGCAGCAGCGAACTGCCGGAAAGGCCGGCAAAAATCCACCCGCGCCGGTGGCCGGTCCTGTCCGACAGCCAGCCAAAGGCGATATTGGCCAGGCTGGAGGCCACGGCCCCGGCAAACGCGATAACAGCCAGCCAGGTTACACTGGCATCGCCAGCCACGGCCTCGACCATGACGGGCAGCAGGATGGTCAACAAGGGCACATAGGCAATTGCCCCGCCTGCGACGGCCAGGGCATAGAGCACCATGAAGCGGGTCGACTGGCGCTTTTCGCCAGTGGCACCGGCCCCAGGTTCAACCATGCGGTTCAATTACCGGGCACATCAGGCAGACTGGCAACCGACTCCCGTTCGACCAGCCGGCCCTCGATCACCACCGGCATTTCGGGCAGCGGCTCGCCGCGATTGGCCTTGATCAGCAGTTCCACGGCCATACTGACTGTCTCGGCCACCGGCTGGTCAATCGCGGTCAGTGGTGGCTGGACGAAACGGACCACGGGCGAGTTGTCGAAGCTGATGAGCGACAAGTCGTCCGGGACCACCAGGCCCATGTCCCGCGCAACATCGTTGGTGGCCAGGGCCATCTGGTCATTGCTGGCGATGATCGCGGTGGGGCGGCTGGGCTGGGACAGCAGCTTGCGCGCGGCAGCTTCGCCGCTGGCATAGGAAAAGTCGCCCCGCTCGCACAAGTCGGTGGCCAGGCCGGCGTCTTCCATGGCAGCCAGCCACCCGTCCTTGCGCCGGTCGCTGACGGCATATTCGCGCGGGCCGGCAATCATCCCGATGCGCTTGTGCCCCTTGGCGATCAGGTGGCGGGTGGCCACCCCGGCCATGCGGCTGTCACCCATGGTCAGGGCGATGCTGCCCCCTGCGCTGCGCGAACCGATCCGCGCAAAGGGGATCTTCTGCTTTTCCAGCAAGGCAATAATCAGCGGGTTGTCGGAGTGTGGCGGGGTCAGGACCACGCCATCGGGCTGCAGCGCCGCGATGGCCGCGTTAAGCTCGCGCTCGATCGTGTCGTCGCGGGTGTCAATCAGCTCGAAAATCAGGCGATAGCCATATTCGGCGCATTTCAGCATGCCACCCATCAGCATCTGATCCACCCAGTCACTGCCCTCGCGCGCTTTCCACGCCTCGATCGTGCGGGCGCGGTCATTCAGCGCCAGGATCAGGTAGCTTTTCGATCCACTCATCCGCTGGGCCGCAATCGAGGGGACATAGCCCAGCCGATCGATCGATTCCTGCACCCGCTGCTTCATTTCCGGGCGCACGTTGGGTTCGTTGTTGATGACGCGGCTGACGGTTTGCAGCGAGACGCCGGAATCGGCGGCCACATGCTTGATCGTCACCGATTGGCGTCTGCGTCCCACGTCAGTTCCTCCCGGTGCAATCCTGCCCGGCGGAACCTGAGGTATCGCCCCCTTGCCCACATTGCCAGACCCGCACCCAGTCTATCTCCATCCGCTTGGGAAAACCGGCGGTGGAAATCCCGCCCAGCGCATTGGTTTCCGGCCAGTTGCCACCAAATGCCTGGTTGAGGATCAGATGGAAGGGCCGGTCAAACGGCGCTTGCGGGGCGGCACTGGCCTGGGTCCACCACTCTCCCGTCACCATCGTGCCAAAAGGTACGCCATCGATCGTCCAGGTAAAGCGCCCGGGCTGCCAGATCACGCCATAGGTGTGGAACTGCCCGTCCAGCACGCCGGCAAAAGCGGTTTCGCGGTTGCGATAGATATTGCCCGGCGGAGGCGCGCCAAAGTGCAGGGTGCCCAGCACCGAGTTTTCGCCACCCGGCTCGCAGGTGGCACACTCAACGCCAAGATTGACCGCTTCCATGATGTCAATTTCGCCGGAAAGCGGCCAACCACCATAATGCGCCTCCTCGGGCATCATCCAGAAGGCGGGCCAGGTGCCCTGCCCCTGCGGCAGGCGCGCGCGCATCTCGAACCGGCCATAGAGCCACGAGGCCTTGCCCTGCGTCGTCAATTTGGCGGAGGTATAATCGCGGGTCACTTGCGCCGTGGGATCGGCCTGCGTGGCGGCCCAGGCAGCGGGATAGGCGCTGCCTGTGTAGCTTTCCTGGCGCGCGGTGATCACCAGCACGCCGTTCTCGATGGCCACGTTGCGGGCGCGCGCGGTGTAGCACTGTCGCTCGTTATTCCCGCCACCCCAGCAATCCTCCACCAGGTTCCAGCGGGCAGGATCGATGGCGGGGCCATCGAATTCGTCAGACCAGACCAGCGACCAACTGGCCGGTGACGCGCTGGTAACGGGCGTTGGAGTTGGGGTGGGCGCGGGAGTTGGGGTCGGTGCCGGCAACCCGGTGGGTGGGGCCGTCTCGCTCCCCCCGCAGCCACTAAGCATGGCGACCCCGGCCAGCGCCGCGACCACGGTAAGAGTGCGAACCGGCATCGTCATGGTCCTGATCCTATATCAAATGGGCCCCGGCGTGGGAGATCGCCGGGGCCCTTCTGCACCCACTTATCCGGTTAGGAGCTTGTGCCTCAATAAGAGACCCGGACAAGGAAGGTATAGCGGCGGTCGTTGCGGAACGCCGATCGGGTGGCGCGGGTGCCGTTGTAATCGATCACCTGCGAGGTGCGGGTGACCTCGTCGAGGAGATTGACGCCCTGCACACCGATCTTGATGTTTTCGGTCAGGTCATAGAACAGCGA
>JAZKFK010000454.1:0-2791 GCA_040386475.1 Pseudomonadota bacterium
GGGTGGCCAAGGTGGTGAAGGACGCGATCCGCGCGGCGGGCGGCGTGCCGTTCGAGGTGCGCACTACGGCGGTTTCCGATTTCATCACCGGCGCAGCAAAGCAGGGCAGCTACATCCTGGCGGGACGTGATCTGATCCCCAACGATATCGAAGCGCAGGTGGAAGCCGCGATGCTTGATGGCATGGTGTGCCTCACCAGCTGTGACAAGACCCCGCCCGGCCACCTGATGGCAGCGATGCGGTTGAACATTCCGACCCTGCTGGTGATCGGCGGATATCAGGCGTCGGGCGAGATCGACGGTGATCACGTGGATATCGAAGATCTGTGGACTGGCAGTGTGGGAGAGGCGCTGGGCAGGCCTGGGCGCCACTCTGTGGCAGCAATGGTCAAGCAGGCCATCCGCGGCCCCGGCGTGTGTGCCGGCATGGCGACCGCCAACACCATGCACTGCGTGGTGGAAGCGCTGGGCATGTGCGTGGCCGGCTCTGCCCCTGTGCGCGCCAACAGCGACAAGATGTTCGACGCCGCCCGCGCGGCGGGGGAGCGGATCGTCGCCATGGTCCACGATGACCTGCGCCCGCGCCAGATCATGACCGAAGGCGCATTCCGCAATGCCGCCGCCATGGTGCTGGCAGTCAGCGGATCGATCAATGCAATCAAGCACCTGCAGGCCATTGCGGTGGAAGGCGGGATGGATAGCGATGTGTTTGCCATCTGGGAGGAAATGGGCCGCAAGGTGCCCACGCTCACCGCAGTGCGTCCCAGCGGGCATCACCGGATCGAGACGTTCGAGGATGCTGGCGGTGCACGCGCCATGCTTTATCAGTTGCGCGACGTTCTGGATCTGGGCGTGACAGTGGCATCCGGTAGCACGATGGGTGATGACCTGGCGGACGTTGTGGTGATGGACGAAGAGGTGATCCGCCCGCTTTCCAACCCGGTATCAGAAGGTCCGTCCATCGCGATCCTCAAGGGATCGCTCGCCCCTGAAAGCGCGGTGGTGAAGCTGGGCATCCGCGACGGCAAGCGCCCGGAAAGCTTCGCCGGCACCGCCCGCGTGTTCGACAGCACGGCAGCGGCCATGACCGCAATCGAGAACGGCGACTTGCAGAAGGGTGACGTACTTGTCCTGCGCGGACAGGGCCTCAAGGGCGGCCCGGCGATGGGCGGTGGTGCATCGGTGGTGCTCTTCGCCATCGATGCTGCGGGCTTGGCCAGGGACGTGGCTTTCGTGACGGATGGCCAGCTCTCGGGCTTGTGCCTGAAGGGCCTGACCGTGGCTGAAGTGGCGCCGGAAGCAGCGGTGGGCGGACCCATCGGCAAGGTGCGCGATGGCGACAGGATCGAAATTGACATAGCGCAGCGGCGAATGGACATTATGGTTGCAGGCGAAGTGTTGGCGCAGCGGCCTGGTCCCGACAATGCGTATGCGGTGCCGGCCAGTGGCTGGCTGGCGATCTACCGCCGCGATGTGCAGCCCATGTCGACCGGGGCGGTACTGACGGACCTAGAAAAGTAAGGGCGCAGAGCAATGGTAAAGCTGACTGACGAGGAACAGGCCATGCTCGATGGCGACCAGGGGCCGGCAGTGGCTCGCGCCATGAACCTGCTGGTGCGTTACGCCGAGGCGCTGGGGGCGGAGGATTTCGTCTATACCAATAACGTTGCCGGCGTCCCCGGCTCTTCCCCGCAATGGGTAAAGGACCATTACGCGGCCGATGGTGGTGACTATCGCGCGGTGTTCAGCCGGTTTGACCTCGATTCCGACGAGGTGGTCGACGTGCCGCGGATGACCGGTTTTGCCTGCCACCTGCAGGGCGGCATGGATCCGGACCAGTGGCAGGCGATGGGCATGAGCGAGGAGGCCTTCGCCAACTTCCGCGCCGACGAGGCCGAAGTGGCGGATCATGGCATCCAGGTGATGAAGACCTGCACACCCTACCTGGCGGGCAATGTGCCGGTGATGGGCGAGCATTGCGCATGGATGGAAAGTAGCGCGGTGGTTTTCGCCAACTCGGTGATTGGCGCGCGCACCAATTGCGAGGGGCGCGAATCGACCAGCGCGGCGATGCTGGCCAAGCGCATTCCCAATTGGGGTTTCCACACCGACGAGTTCCGGCGTGGGCAGCACGCCATCGAGGTGACGGTGCCCGTGGAGAGCATCTTTGATTGGGGCCTGCTGGGCTATTACACCGGCGGCGCGGTGGAGGATGCAATCCCCGTGCTGGATGGCGGCATCGCCGCGCCCAGCCTGATCAAGCATAAGCACTTCGGCGCGGCCGCCGCCAGTTCCGGCGGGGTGGAAATGTACCACATGGTTGGCATCACGCCCGAAGCTTCCAGCCGCGAACGCGCGTTCGGCGGGGCGGATCGGGGTGAGCGGTTCACTTATGGCGCGGCAGAGCGGCAGGCGACTTACGAGCGGCTGAATTCCATCGGCACCAGCGGGGCGGTCGATTACGTGATGCTGGGCTGTCCGCATGCCAGCATTGACCAGCTGGCCGAGATCGCGCGGCTATTGGAGGGACGGTCAATCTCGGCCAATTCGGCGCTGTGGGTGTTCACCAGCCGCGCAGTGAAGGCCACTGCGGTGGCCAGCGGCCATGCTGCGGCGATTGAGCGGGCGGGGGCACGGCTGCTGACCGATACCTGTTCGGCCATCAGCCAGGCCGTTCCGCAGGGCACGCGGGTAGCCGCGTTCGACAGCGCCAAGCAGGCGCATTACCTGCCGCAGATGATGGACATCGAAGGCTGGTTCGGCACCACGCAGGAGTGCATCGATGCCGCCTG
>JAZKFK010000455.1:0-1641 GCA_040386475.1 Pseudomonadota bacterium
GACGCCTGCCGCGAATTCTACTGCGGCTGGCGGGCGCTGCCGTTCGTGGGCGAGCGCTGGTATCCGCCGACAAGCGGCATGATGGTGTTTCCCATGGCCAGCGAAAAGCGCCTGGCCGTGCACGTCGATCCCGCGCGGCCCGATGCCTGGCAGGCAGAGCCGTACCGCACCGACCTCGCAAAGTGGGCAATGGCGGCGCAGCGCATGGGCATGCGACTGAGCGTGGTGGTGGGGCGCCAGGAAGTGGCCGTGCTGGCGGGCTAGCCGCGCCAGCCGACTTCGCGCGCAAAAGCCTCGCCCGCTGCCCGGTTTCGGGCAAGGTCGGTCGGTTGAGCGCCCGCCTGCGCCCGGTGGCGTGCAGCCGCCTTGGCAAGAGGTGGCAGCCCCTTGGCGGCACGGCGGGTATCGACCCCGGCGGGATCGGCCAGCGGCAGCGGGTTCATTTCTCCCGCCGCGTCCCAGTCGAACTGCGTTCCGTAAAGCTGGTCGCGCCCCTCGAACACGGCGATCCGGTCATCAAGCATGGCCCAGTGAGCGGCGGCAATGGCGGGCGATCCGCGCGTCAGATCACGCACCTGCCGCATCAGCGCGGGACGGCTGATCGCATGCTGGACCACCAGCCAGGCGGCCCCGCTGGCCTCTTCGCCGACAAAGTCCGGGCCGGGCCAGCCGTGCTGCGCGATGATCGCTGCGAGCCGGTCGGCATTGGCCTCGTGCAGCGCGCGCATCTGGGGGTGGTAGCCCGCGAACAGGGTGCCGTCAGTAGCAAGCCGCTGTCGCAAGCCAAAATCTTCCCGCGCCATAGCGAGCAGTTCGGCACGCAAGACCTTATCGGCGCGCCCCGCCATCACTAGCCTGTCAAATCTTCGGGGCCAGCGCCGCCTCGCACTCGGCCATCAGCGTGGCGATGATCTCGGCGGCGGGCTCCTCGGTCTTGACCATGCCGACCGATTGTCCGGCCATCACACTACCGTTCTCCACGTCGCCATCGATCACCGCCTTGCGCAGCGCGCCCGCCCAGAACTTCTCGATGCGCAGCTGCGCCTCGCCCATGTCGATGCTGCCCTGATCCAGCAGCAACGCCACTTCGCGCTGCTTGGCGGCGAATTCCTCGGTACCCTTGTTCTCCAGCGCGCGCACCGGGATCACCGGCAGGCGCGGGTCAATCTGCACCGATGCAGTCGCATTGCGGGCGCTGGCGCGGAAGAACATCTTCTTGAAATCGGGGTGGGCGATACTTTCGGTGGCGCAGGCAAAGCGCGTGCCCAGCTGTACGCCGCAGGCACCCATTTGCAGGTAACGGGCGATCATCTCTCCCGTGCCGATGCCGCCGGCCACGAACACCAGGTTCTCGGCGCTGAGTTCAGGCAAGATCTCCTGCGCCAGCACGCTGGTGGAGACAGGGCCGATGTGGCCACCGGCTTCGCTGCCCTCGATCACCAGGGCATCGGCACCGCTGCGCAGCAGCTTCTTGCCCAGTGCCAGCGTGGGGGCAAAGCAGATCACCTTGGCGCCGGTGGCCTTGATCGCCTCCACACTGCCCTTGGGCGGCAGGCCGCCCGCCAGCACCACGTGGCTGACGCCATGTTTGGTGCAGGTCTCGATCAGCGCGAACAGATCGGGGTGCATGGTGATCAGGTT
>JAZKFK010000456.1:0-4104 GCA_040386475.1 Pseudomonadota bacterium
TGAACTCGACGACGTCATAGCCCTGGTTCATGCAGTGCTTGATCAGCGGATAGCCAGCCAGCGCGCCGATCACGAAGACGCCCGGTGCAGTCGATTCGAATACCGGCGACAATTTGGGGTAGGCGTTGCGGTCCTCACTCGAAAATTCGATGCCGCATTCCTCGACAAAGGCTCGCGGCGGGGCCGAGCCGATGCGGGCGATAATCCGGTCGCAAGGGATACGCAGCTCGCCGTCGCGGGTGGTGAGCGTGATCCAGCCGGGTTCGATCGACTTGGTCTCGCTCCCGGTGCGGACGGTCAGCTTGCCCGCCTCGTCATCGGCCATCAGTGCGCTGACGTTGGCGGCCTTGGCGGTCGGGAAATCGTTGCCGCGATTGAGGATCGAGACGGTATTGCGCTGCGCCGGGTCTTCGGCGAGCCCGCGGGCATTTTCGATCCCCGCATCGCCGGTGCCGACGATCACGATGTGTTCGTCGACGTACTCTGCCGGGTCATCGAGCTGGTACTGCACGTGCGGCAGATCTGCGCCGGGGCAGCGCATCAGGTTGGGATTGCCCTGGGTGCCGATGGCCAGGATGACGTTATCGGCAATCACCGTCTCGCCGTTGCTGAGCTCGATTGCATAAGGCGGAGCGTGGCGCTGGATTTCCTTGACCGACTTGGTGCCGTCGCGCGCCCGTGTGACGATCTGCTGGACGCTGCCCGGGATCGGTTCGCCGGTGCCGCGGATCGCCTTGACCTCGGCCTGGTACTTCACGGCCACCTTGTGGGCGGCCAGCTGATCGTCCCAGGTGCCCAGGATCGCCTCACGCTTGCCGGCGTCGAAATCCAGGTCACTGCGCAGGACAAGGTTGGATGGCGTGGCCATCACGTGCTTGCCCTTCTGGTATTTGTAGATCGTATCGGAGAGGTGATCGGTCTTTTCGATGAGCACGTGGCTCATCCCCAACTCGGCCGCGTGGGCTGCCGCGCTGAGGCCCGCGGGGCCCGAGCCCACTATCGCAACCTGCACCCGGCCCGGATTCGCCGCCATAGTTTCCCCCCAAGACGGTCCTTATGCCGCAATCGCTGCCAGTTGAAAACCGGCAGTGGCACTGCATGCGATCTGGGCTACCATATGGCGACAAGCGAGGGGGCGACTTTGGACGAAAGCGACAAAATCGGCGACAAGTCGGCTGAACGGAGCGACTGGAAGAAAGGCGCCGTGATCGCGCTGGCAGCCACGGTCGCGCTGGCTGGGGCAGTGACCTGGCGGCTGACCGGCGGCGATCTTGGCAGCCTGTGGGCCACCGCAGAACCGGCCCCGTCTACCGGCGACCCCGAGATCGACGCGCTGCGAGTGGCCGCAGAAGCTGCGCCCGACGATGCCGCAACCTGGCAGCGCCTCGCCTTCGCCTATTTCGCGCGCAACCTGTTTGCCGAAGCAGTCGAGGCTTACGACAAGGCCACGCAAATCGCGCCCGACAGCGCCGTGCTGTGGTCATCGCTGGGCGAGGCGCGGGTCATGGCGAGCGAGCGCGATCCGATGCCGCCCGCGGCGCTGGCCGCCTTCCGCCGCGCGGTGGAACTGGATGCCGGCGATCCGCGCGGGCGCTATTTCCTGGCCGTGAACAAGGATCTGGGCGGCGATCACGAAGGTGCGCTGGCCGATTGGCTGGCGCTGCTGGCCGATACCCCTCCCGGCGCGCCGTGGGAGACCGACCTTGTGCGCACCATCGCCCAGGTGGGCCAGCGCGAGGGCAGCGACCTGCAACCGCGCATCGACACCGCGCTGGCCGCACGGTCGGAGCTGCCTCAGGCTGTCGCTCCCGCCGTGCCCGCGATGGCGGCCATTCCCGGACCCAGCCAGGCCGACCTTGCTGCTGCCAGTGCCATTCCGCCCAGCCAGCAGCAGGACATGGCCCGCCAGATGGTCGCCCGGCTGGCCACGCGTCTGGAAGGCAATCCGCAAAACGTGGATGGCTGGATCATGCTGATGCGCAGTTATCGCCAGCTGGGGCAGGATGACCAGGCGCGTACCGCCTATGCCCGGGCGCTGGAGGCCAATCCCGCCGCCGCCGCGCAATTGCGCGCTGCGGCCGAAACTCTCGGTTTGTCATAGAGTTTCGTCGCATATTCGTTGCCGTCCCGCAGCAGCCGCGCCATAAGCATTGCCTCGGAAGATCGCACACTTCAGTTCTGCGCCAGCTCTCTGGTGACCGGCTACATCAAGGTCGGCACTAGACAAGGTTGGGCGTGGGTTTACCGGCCATTGGGGGGACGGGTTTGGCGCGCTTGAATTACATTGTTACGCGGCCACGGGCTGTTTCGTTGAGCACCTTGGCAGTGGCTCTGGTGCTGGCTGGCAGCATTCTGGCGCAACCGGCACTGGCGCAGAATGCCTTGCCCGCCATCGCCCCGCCTGCCCGCAGTGACCTGTTGCCGCCCGATACGCGGCCGGAAACCCCGCGCACCACGCTGACGATCGATGGCGGACTGGAACGCGGCACCTGCGCGCTCGACAACCCGGCGATGGCCGACATTCGCGTCACGCTGACCCAGGTGACCTTCGTGGGCGCCGAGGCGGCAGCCGACGTTGACCTTGCCAGCACCTACCAGCCCTATATCGGCCGCGACCTGCCGCTGTCGGTCCTGTGCGACATCCGTGCCCGCGCCACCGCCGCGCTGGCCGAGGCGGGCTATCTGGCCGCAGTCGAAATTCCCGAACAGCGCCTCACCGGCGGCGCGGCGCAATTGCGTGTGGTGCTGGGCCGCCTGACCGCGCTGCGCGTGCGCGGCGAGGCCGGTCCATCGCAAGACCTGCTGGCGCGCTACCTGCAACCGCTGGTGGGCCAGCCGGTGTTCAACGTGTTGCAGGCCGAACGCAGCCTGTTGCTCGCCGATGACATTCCGGGCCTGGACGTGCGCTTGTCCCTGCGCGCGGCGGCGGGTGGCCAGCCGGGCGATCTGATCGGCGAAGTGGCGGTGATCCGCCGCGCTACCGAAGTCAGCGCCAACGTGCAGAATTATGGCAGCCACGAACTGGGCCGCTTCGGCGGCCTTGTCACCGCGCGGCTGTATGACCTGACCGGCAATGGCGACGTGACCAGCCTGACCGCGTTCACATCGGCCGACTTGTCCGAACAGCACACGCTGCAGGCCAGCCACGAGATGCTGGTGGGCAGCGATGGCTTGCGGCTGGGCGGCCAGGTAACGCTGGGCTGGGCGCATCCGTCGCTGGGCATCGCCGGGTTTGACGTGCGCGCCGATACGCTGTTCGCCGGGCTCCACGCGGCCTATCCGTTCGTGCTGACGCAGGCCGCGCGCCTCACCGGATCGTTCGGGCTGGACGTGGTCAACCAGGATGTCACCGCCAACACCGCGCTGCTCTCCCGCGATCACGGGCGCACGGCCTGGGCGCGGCTGGACATGAGCCAGACCGATCGTGCCTCGCTGTCGCGCGCGGGTGGCTATTCGCCATTCGAGCCGCGCTGGCGCGTGGCGCTGGGCGGCGAGCTGCGGCAGGGGTTGGCGATCCTGGGAGCCAACCGCGATTGCCGTGGCGCGCCGCTGGCCTGCACGGCCATCAACAAAGTGCCCAGCCGGATCGAGCAGGATCCCACCGCGCTGCTGCTGCGGGCCGAGCTGGAGGGCGAATATCGCCCCGTGCCCACTTTCGCCATCGTGGTCCGCGCGACGGCGCAGCTGACCAACGACCCGCTGCCCGCTTTCGAGGAGCTGACCGGCGGCAACTATGCCATTGGCCGGGGCTATGATCCCGGCGCCATCAGCGGCGACCGGGGCGTGGCAGGAGCGGTGGAATTCCGCCTTGGCTCGCTGGTTCCGCAGGGTGCTAACGGGCTGGCGCTGCAACCCTATGCCTTCATCGATGCCGCGCGCGTGACCGATCGCGATCCCAGCCAGCGCGCCAGCAATCCGGACAGCCTCGCCTCGGCTGGTGGCGGGATGCGGTTTGCCTGGGCGCCCGGGATGCAGGGAGACCTGGCCGTGGCCGTGCCGCTGCACAACCCCGATACCCGGCGCCTTGGCGGGCAGCCACGCGGCGATGTGCGCGTACTGCTGTCGCTGACCAGCCGCCTGCTGCCCTGGAGATTCTGATCATGG
>JAZKFK010000457.1:0-3375 GCA_040386475.1 Pseudomonadota bacterium
CGCGGTATTCCGCCCGGATTGCCCGTCACGCCCACGCCCTCTGTCGGCATGCCGATGAAGTTCTGCTTCAGGCGGCCGTCCCCGTTTTCGTCGTGGATTACCGTTACCGCGTAGGATCCGGCACGGGGCAGGGGCACCGCCACGCGCATGGTGCGGGCGGTTACCGGGAACAGGTGGCGCGGGATTCCGTCACCTGCGCGGCAATTGGGGAAGCGGTCGCGGGTGGCGAACAGGCACACGATCAACTGGCCTTCTGTTGAGCGCAGCTCGGTGACGTTCAGCGTGATGGTGGCGGGTTGTTGGGCGCTCAGCGGCAGGGTGCTGCCGAGGGTGAGGGCGAGGGCCAGCGTGGCGGTGTGGATGGGGCGCATGGGCGGTGTCTCCATTGGCTAGGGACTGGCGGTGATGGTGGCTGGCCATTCCGCCATAAATTCTACAGGCATGGTGGACCCTGGAAGCGAAGCTGGCCCTGGTCAAACAAGTTCAGGGTGACGACCGGAGGGGATTGGACCCCCACCCCTGCCCTTTCGGTCAGGTCGCCAAGGCGCTCCCGCTCCCCCATCTTCATGGTCGGGGGACGGGAATTCCAGTGTGACCTGTTCGTAAGGATCTATCTATCATGACCAAGCGTTTCCTTCTCCCGCTGCTGTCGGGCACTGCCCTTGTCCTGTCGGCCTGTTCCAGCGAGCCTGCCGAAGCCACCAATGACGAGGCGATGACCGCCGAGCCGGTGGCCGCCAACACCATTGTCGATGTGGCCGTGGGCAATCCTGATTTCTCCACGCTGGTGGCCGCGGTGCAGGCCGCCGACCTGGTCGAGACGCTGAGCGGGCCGGGTCCGTTCACCGTGTTCGCCCCCGCCAATGCCGCTTTCGCCAAGCTGCCCGAGGGCACGGTGGAAACGCTGACCACCACCGAGACCGAGACGCTGGGCGGCATCCTGACCTATCACGTGGTCGCCGGCGAAGTGAAGGCGGCTGACCTGCTGGCCGCGATCGAAGGCGCGGGCGATGCCGGCTATACCATCACCACGGTGAACGGCGCCACGCTGACCGCCAAGGTGGTGGACGGCAACGTGCAGCTGACCGACGCCGCAGGCGGCACCTCGATGGTGACCATGACCGACGTGGACGCCGATAACGGCGTGATCCACGTGATCGATACGGTGCTGATGCCGGCCTGATCCGGCGGCACCACTGACCATTCCCCGGCGATAATACGCCGGAAAGCAGGAGGGGGGCGGGTCCGCAAGGGCCTGCCCCTTTTCGATAGCGGCGTCTTTCCTACAGGAACCCAAATGTGCCTCGTCCTGCGGGATGACCACGAGCAAAAAGCCCGCCACCGCCAAACTTCCCACCCCCAAACTCCTTTTGCGCTGCAATGCCGATTATCGCTGGACCACCACCAAGGTCACTGCCTTCCTGCGCGCGCTGGCGCGCTGGCGCGATGCGGGAAAGTGGCGGAGGCGGCGCGCGCCTTGGCGATGAGCAGGCAATCGGCCTATGGCCTGAAAGCGCGGCTGGCGGACCCGAAGTTCCAGCAGGTGTGGGCGCAGGCCCTGCGCACCGGCCGCGCGGTGCGTGAGGAGGAGCGGGCCGCAGAGTGGCACGCCCGGATGGCCGCCCGATCGCCGTGGGGCGAGGCAGGGCTGGCCGGGCTGGCGCATCTGCGTGGGAAGGGAGTGTCGGGCGGACCAGCCGACCGCACACAAGCTGACACTTTGCATGGCCAAGCTGACACTTTGGCCCGCAAGGTGACGTTTTGACCCTGGACTGTGTGCCAGGTGTTCCAGGTTGTTGGCCTTGGGGCGGAAATCAGGAGTGCGCGATCGGGCCATGGAAAGACGCGACAGGGGGCCGGGTGCGTGGCATGGTGGCCGCGTCCCGCCTGCGGGGCCGGAACCGCGCCAAGGCCTGCCGGTTGAGGATCACATGACCATGCATCGCCATACCTCGCTCATCGCCCTGACCCTCTCGCTGGCGCTGGCCGCCTGCTCGGCCGAACCGGAAGGGGATGCGGCCAAGCCCGCCGCCACGGCCTCGGCCTCGGCCGCGGCTTCCACTACGCCCGCCGCTCCGGTGGCGGAGGAGCAGGTTTCGGCCAACACGCTGACGCTGGCAGGGCTGGGTCCGCTCAAGCTGGGCCAGCCGCTTGACCCGGCCAGCGGCTTCGCGGCGCGCGGGGCGCAGATCTCGGATACCTGCGTGATCGCCTCCTCGCCCAACTACCCCGATGTCTACGCTATCGTCGAAGGTGGCACGGTGCAGCGCATCTCGGTCAGCGAAGGCTCGACCGTCACCCTGATCGAAGGCGTTGGACCCGGCGCGACGGAAGCCACGGTGGACGGGGCCTTCCCCGGCTTCAGGGAGGAAGCGCACAAGTACGTCCCCGGCGGCAAGTACCTGACCGCGCCGGGCTCCGAAAGCGGCGATCCCGCCGTGCGGTTCGAACTGGACGAGGGCGGCAAGGTGACCACGGTGCACGTGGGCATGATGCCGGTGCTCGGCTACGTGGAGGGTTGCGCATGAGCCGCTCCAAGACACCCGATCCGTTCGGTAGCAATCCGATGGGCCTGGCCATGGAGATGTGGCAACTGGGGTTCGATGCCTGGCAAGTGATCGGCTGGCGCAGCTGGCGCATGATGCAGGGCGGCGCCGCGGCGCGCGACGAAAGCGTGCGCATGGTCAGCGAGAAGTGGGAGGCGAACATGGAGCTGGGGTTGGCGACCATGACGGGCCAAGGCGGCGCGACGCCCGAGGCGCAGGCGCGCACCGCCGTGCGCCACTACCAGAAGCGCGTGACCGCCAACCGCAAGCGATTGTCGAAGTAAGGGCCGGGTCGATGGCGCACGAGGAGCGCATCGTCACCTGCAGCGGCCCGGAGGATGCCCACGCATTCGAGGGCATACCAGTGCTGCCGCGCGCGGGAGAGCTGGATCGGGCCTGCCCGGTGTGCCATGGGCGCGGGCAATGGAATGCCGAGTTCGACCTGGCCAGCCAGCGCTCGAAGCGGCGCCTGTGCCACAAGTGCGATGGTCGCGGGTGGATCGAGACCGGGGATGACCCGGTGCCGAGCCACGACACGGCGCTGTCGGACGCGGGCTATCCGATGTGGGTCACCCGGCTGGAGCCGAGCGATGACCGCGATGACAGTGTGTAACAAGGAACGACGATGGCCGACCTCTACCTCAAAGCGCTGGAGTCCGAGCGCAAGGCGCTGTGGGCCACGTGCCGCCTGAAGGGCCTGGCGCGCGATACACCGGAGCGCATCCGGATCGCCGAGCTTGACCAGCTGCTTGCCGCGCACAAGGCGAAGGGCAAGGCTGGCACCCAGGCCTGACCGCGCAACGCTTCAGGCGTTGCGCATGTTCTCCAG
>JAZKFK010000458.1:0-4878 GCA_040386475.1 Pseudomonadota bacterium
AGCACCTTCTTCGATGTGACCGGCAAGGTGAAGCTGCCAACGGCGGACGAGGCAAAGTTCCTGGGCACGGGCACGACCGACTTTACCGCGCAGGGTGAAGTTTCGCAGGTGTTCGGCAACGTGACGGCATCGGTCAGGGGTGGCCGCCGGTTCAATGGCAGCAGCGCCACCTTTGCGCTGGAGGATGTCTGGCTGGCAGGTGCCGGCCTCTATGTGCGGAACGGCGATACCACTTTTGGCCTGGACTATGACTGGCGTGAGGGTTCGCTGCCAACCTCGGCTGACCGGAGCGAGGCGACCGCTTCGGTGACCCATGCACTTAACCCGGCTTTCCGCGTCCAGGCCTATGGCTATACCGGCTTTAGTGATGGCAGCCCCAATGCTGGCGGCGGTTTGCAGCTGCTCTATCGCTTCGGCCTGTAAGCTCGGCATGTAACGGGAGATAGCAGGCGGCCATTCCGCGAGTTGGAATGGCCGCTTTCTCCTTTGAGTCGGATAACTCCGACCTTGCCGTAATTGCACTCAGCACGTTCTCCCCTTTCCTACACCCCTTCCCCTCCGCCACCCGAGTCGCATGACTCAGCAAACCACCCGCAAGACCGCTCGCCAGGCCACCAGCTACATGACCGTCCGGGAAGGCCCGCTGCCCTCGCCCGATGATCCGCTGCTGCAGTTTGCGCCGGTGCCGCATGTGGCGCCGCGGCGGAACTCCATCACGCCCGACCGGCAGCGCGCTTTTATCGCCCAATTGGCTGCCACCGGCATTGTCAGCGATGCCGCGCGGGCCATCGGGGCCAGCCTGGAGGCGCTTTACAAGTTGCGCCACAAGGCGGGGGCGCACGAGTTTTCCGCCGCGTGGGATGCCGCCGTGGATCGCGGGGTGCAGCGGCTGGAGGATTCCGCCCTCGCCCGTGCCATCCGGGGCGAGGAGCGGCTGGTCGTCTCGGCCGGCAAGGTGGTCGGCACCGAAGTGCGCCACAACGATGCGCTGGTGATGTTCTTCCTGCGCAACCGCCGGGGCGAGCGGTATGGCGCCGCCGTGCGGCCCGGCCACCCGCTCTACAACCGCATCCGCGACGAGGTGATCGCCCGGTACGAGCGCGACAACTGCGAGGACGAGGAGAAAATCATCGCCAGCCTGAACGCCAGGATCGACGCGTGGCGGGCGCGCGAGGAGGAAATCGGCCGCGATGCGCTGCTGGCGGAACTGGCGGGGGATGGGGATCTTTAGCTTTCCCCACGCCCATCCGGGCGCGCGGTCCTCGCTAGACGGGCAGCAAGCTGCCCCCGCTGCGGGCGGGCATTCGCCCTTGCGGTCGGCTGTTCGCCGACCGAGTTAGTGACTCACCGCTAGTGATGGCGCATACCGCAAGCCCACCCCGCTGCGACTAGGCTCGCTCCCCTCCCGCTTGCGGGAGGGGCTGGGGTGGGTGACTAAGCGCCGCCCCTCACTCGTACTGGTTATCACCCTGCCCTGTTCCGCCCAGTTGCCGTGGATCGGCGTCGATGATGTGGCCATAGGTGCGCAGCACCAGCAGGCGGGCAGGGCCAAGGCGCGGGGCGATGTCATCGTCGCGGGTCAGGCGGCGGCCATCGGCCAGCATGAAGAACACCGCATCGTTCTCCATGATCGTGCCCACGCTGGTCATGTAATCGACATCGGTCAGGTCGGTGATCACCACGTCCTGCCATTGCGGCCCGCGCACCACGTCCACCGCCGCGCTCCACCCCATGGCCACCGGGAAGGCCGTGCCCACCGCCACGATGCCCAGCACCAGCGGCCAGTTGCCGCGCCTGGCGAAGCGCAGCATCACTAGCGCGCCCAGCAGCGGGATCACCACGCAGACCAGCGCGGTGGCCTGCAACATCAGCGCATAGTTGTGCCGGTCCACTCCGAACCAGTTGTTGACCATCCAGCTGAAGGCCGGGCCAAACGGGATTGCCAGCAGCCACAACAGCGCCATCCCATCGTACCAGCGCAGCTTGCGCACCGCATCGGGGTGGCCGCTTTCCTGGGCGAGGCGCTGGCGTTCGGCCTCGCGGTCCATCAGGCCGGGCAGGTATTCCACCGCCGCCGCCAGCAGCACCAGGAAGGCGGTGAAGCCGATCGCGAAGCCATCGATCACGCCGAAGCCGAAATAGAACATGGCCGGCACCAGCACGGCAATCAGCGCCAGTCCCTCGAGGCCGAATTTCTGCGGTGGCGGTTCGGCTGGCTCGCCTTCCGGCGCGCCCACTCAGCGCGCTTCCATCGCGGCGACGCACTTGTCGATGTTCATCGCGCCATAATCGAACACGTGGGTGCTGCCATCGGCCAGGGTGACGGAGGCCTTCTTGCTGAACAGCTTGCGCTCTACCGTGATGCCGGTGATCGCGCTCTTCTCGATCGCCAGCCCGCCTTCGGCTACGTGATCGCCCAGCATGCCCAGCAGCGTGGCATCGAACTTCGCTTCATAGAGGATGCGCTGGTTGGTGACGGTCAGCTTGCCGTTGACCTTGCCGCTGCCCGGCGGGTGGTAGAACAGCGTCCAGGTATCGATGATAGTCTCGCCGTCGCGCAGTGTGATCGCCATGCCAAATTCCCCAAGTTGGCGCGACCCGGCGGGAGTGTGCGCAGGGTGCGGCGGGCGTGGCAAGCACTATCCCGGAAGATCAGCATTCTTCCAGGTAATTACCCATGGCGATCACGCCCTTATCGGTCAGGCCGACGAAGGTGATGCGCTTGTCGTGGGCCGATGGGCTGCGTTCCACCAGGCCGGCCTGCTCCAGCTGGTCGATATGGCGCAGCGCGGTGGAGGGCGGGCAATCGGACGCGATGCACAGGCTGGTGGTGGAGACTTTCGCCCCGCCGGCGTATTGCATGAACAGGTCCAGCAGCATGTCCCACGCCGGTTCTCCCAGCAGTCCGGGCGGGACGAAGTCCTTGCGGCAACGGCGGCGGTCATAGATCTCGCGCGCCTTTACGGCAAGGATATAGGCCCGCTTCTCGATCCGGGTGAGCGCGTTGGGCCAGCGGAACAGCGGGCCGGTGGGCGGACCGTCCCAATCCTGGTCCACCGCATCGGCCAGGCGCAGCAGGCTGGAGGCAAGGTTGCGCAATTCGGTGGGCGAGAAATCGCGCGCCAGCCCTTCGAACAGCGCCTGCCGGCCAGTTGCGGTGGGCGCGTTCATGGTCGCCCCTCGTGCCTGGGGGGCCGCGCTGGTTCGCTGTCGCCGTTGTCCATCTGCCATCCTCTTCGACTTGCGCGGGACTTTCTTGTGCCTTGCGGCGAGCCCCTGTCCGTCAGTGATCGTTGCGGTCCTTCATTCAATCCATATGGTTCAATCCTACGGTAAATATCCACATATCCGGTCAGTTCCCGCTGAATGGATAGTCAGTAATACTTAGAAAAGCGGACTTTTGTTAAACAGACGCAATCCTGCTTGCCGTACAATCGGCAGATACCTTTTCTAATTTATGTGGCTTAATTCACACAGGTCCGCGCTCCATACATGGATCAGTCGCATCGGGCCCGTCGTTGGACTTCCCGGCCCGGTCCGGCATTGGCCGGAAGGAAGGCCATGGTCCACCTTGTCAGGCAAGATTAGGCACGTCCCGGCGACGGGGTAATACGTGGCAACACCTAGGATTGCCCATCAGCCGGACCTGGACCGTCAAGGGATGGAACCGCGGCATGGGTTGACGGCCACACTGACACAATCTGTTACAGACTGAATCAACTTCGCCTCTGGCGCGCTTCCGAAAGTTCCCCTAGTTTCGCGGACAAAGACACCATGGGAAGGGAGCCCCCGGATGATCCACCACTTTACCTCTGCCATTGCCCTCGCCGCCGCCTCGCTGGCCGTCACCACCATCGCCGCGCCCGCCGCGATGGCCCAGACGCGCCCGGCCGACCTGACCACTCTGCCGCCCGTCCCCACCGACTACACGCCCGAGCGGCTGCCGTGGGGCGATTACGATTTCACCGGCACCTGGCCGATCGAGCGGCTGAACGAAGGCCGCATCCTGTTCCAGCGCCCGGCCTATTACGGCAACCGCTTCTGGGTGACCGACGAGGAATTCCAGCGCCGCCTGGCCGCCGCACGCGGCAATGATGGCAACTTCACCAATGCCAACGAGAACGGCGTTGGCGCTTCGGGCACAGAAGGCCTGGCCGAATGGTTCGAGGAACACGATTTCGGCAAGCGCACCTCCATGCTGGTATCGCCTGCCGATGGCCAGTTGCCGCCGCTGACCCCGCAGGCAATGGAATTGTTCCGCGCCGGCCGCAGCGGCTGGGTACCGGGCCAGGGCTATGACTGGGTGGACGATTTCGACAGCTGGGACCGCTGCGTATCGCGCGGCTTCCCCGCCAGCATGTACCCGTTCCGCTACAACAACGGCATCCGCGTATTCCAGAGCCCTGGCGTCGTCACCATCGTGCTGGAGATGCTGGGCACCCGCGTGGTCAAGCTCTACCCCAATGCCGAGGAGGCCCGCGCCGCCAAGTGGGCCGAGCCGGTGGAAGCCTGGATGGGCAACAGCCGCGGCTGGTGGGAAGGCAAGACGCTGGTGATCGAAACCACCAATATCGTCAGCGGCGATGCAGCGACCGAAAACGTCTATGCCCGCGCTGCCAGCCCGCTCAACATGGCCACCCAGTTCACCGGCACGCTGGCAACGCCGGCGTTCAACACCGTGCCGATGAGCACGGAGGCGATGACGGTAGAGCGCCTGACCATGACCGGCCCCAACGTGATCGTGCACGAACTGACCTACAGCGATCCGCAGGTCTACACCCAGCCGTGGACCACGCGGATCGAGTGGACGCGCGACGATGACTACCAGTTCTTCGAATATGCCTGCCACGAAGGCAATTACATGCCGCGCGACTATAT
>JAZKFK010000459.1:0-3692 GCA_040386475.1 Pseudomonadota bacterium
AGTTCGCCAGGCTGTTGACCAGGTTACCGCCAAATCCGCTCAGATTGTCATACACGCCCACGTTGAAACTGGTGCGCGCATTGGGCGCCCACGATAACGAGCCGGTGTAGATGCTGCCGCCATAGCGCCGGCCATAAACCGCCTGCAAAGCCGTGCGATCGGACGGGCGCCACATCACGCCAACATCCCAGATCAGGCCATCGGTCTGGTAGGCAATCTGGCGCGGCGAGCTCTCGTCGGTCACATAGCGGCCAGCGGCATCGCGGACCGGCTGGCCGTTCACATCACGCACGGCATCGCGGTTGGAGACTTCGACATCCTCGTACCCCACGCCGCCGATCAGGGCGAGCGTCGGCGAAACCGGTACCACCACGTCGCCGCGCACGGAGCGATCGTCGATCCGCTGGTCGAGGTTGGAAATGTCCTGCCGGTTCCAGCCGCCGCCCACGCCTACGCCAATCGGCAACACCGTGTTGGGGGCAAAACCTACCCGCGCGCTGGCCAGTTGCGACAGGCTGTCATCGAAATAGTCCACCGGCTGGTCACCCGGCGCCAGCACCACGCCATCGGGCGCTTCCACGCGTGAATAGCCGATGCGGTAGCCGCCGGTCACTTCCAGCGCGCCGACCTGCGTTTGCAGGGTGGGACCGGCATAGAGCCCATAGACCTGGCTGGAGCTGTCGTTGTCGAAACTGGAACCGCCCAGCGTGGTCGCGCCGCCGCTTTCCACGCGGCTGCGTGCAGCAAGTGCGCCAGCCTCGAAGCTCAACTGGCGCGGGACCAGTGACAGCGAGGCGCGGGCAATGCCGCTGATCGTGTCACCATCCTCCACATCGCCATAACCGATGCGCCGTTCATAACGCAGGCCAATGGAACCGGCTGAATTGCGCGTGGAGAACCCGGCGTCCACCCCGGCGGCAAGCTGGGTGTAAGTCACCAGGTCATCGCCGGGACTCAGTTCGGCCGACAGCACCTGCGCAGCTTCGATATATGGGATGACTGAGACGCCACCCGTCCGCTCGCGGCGCTGCTGCGGGGCGGCGTCGGAGTCAGAGCTCACCTCCTGCGCAATGGCGGGAACGGCGAACAGTGCCGCAAGGCCGGCGGCAAGTAACAGCGTCTGGCGCAGCGAGGTCATCGCATCAGCCTCCATATCCATAGTATCCCCCAAAGCGGCGACCGCTGGGGCTGAAGTGTGCATCGTTGAGCAGCAGCTTGATGTCCGGGCAGGTGGACAACAGCGTGAGGGCGTCTTCCAGCGCGCTTTGGCCGGTCTGGTCGGCGCGGGTGACCACCAGCACCTGACCCACCAGGTTGGCGAGATCGGCGGCTGGCGAAGCGGCCAGCGCAGGCGGGCTGTCGAACACCAGCACCCGCTGGCGCGCGCCCATGGTCAGCCGGTCAAGAATGATGGCGGCTTCCTTAGCGGCCAGGTATTCGCTGTCGGCATTGGTCTGGTTGCCGGCAGGCAGCACGTAGAACCCGGCGATGTCGGTGCCGATCACGCAGTCTTCCACCTTGATCGAAGGGTTGGCCAGTGCGTCCATCAAACCGGGGCCCTTGGGCAGGCCAAGCATCGAAAGGATCGACGGTTTGGCGACATCGGCATCCACCAGCACCACTTCGCAATCACGCTCGGCCGCCATGGCCAGCGCCAGGTTGACCGCACAAAAGGTCTTGCCTTCGGACGGCAGCGGCGAGGACACCAGGATACGGCGCGAACGGCCTGAGGCGTCGGCACGCGCCGCTTTCAGCAGCTGGCGCTTGACGATGCGGAACTCCTCCATCAGCCCGGTAACCGGACCTTCGGGATCGATCAGCCCGTGATGGGCCAGCAGATTGCGATCGACAGGATAATGCCGCGCGGGCAGTTCCACCGCCTCGAACACCTGGGGACGTGCCGATTCAACAACAGGCGCGGGTGCAGGAGCGACAGGCTCGGCAAAAACGGGCGCGCGCACCGGCTCTGGCGTCGGCGCAACTGCGGGCGGGGCCACCGGCTCCACCGGCAGGCGCTTAACCGGGCCGGAGCGGCTGAGCGACATGCGGTTGGTCGGCGGTGCCAGGTCGGTCGGCACGGGAGCGGGCACGAAGCCCTGATCGCCGAACAGGCTTTCCGCCCGCTCGAACAGCGACAAGCCTTCGCTGCGGGGACGCCCCCCCGGTTGACCATTGGGAACGGGGATGCGGGTGTGTTCGGTCATCGCGGCCCCCTCACGCCATCAGCCCGCGCTGGACAAATTCCAGCCCGACCAGGACGACGAACAGCATGGCAAGCGCGCCTGCTGCTCCGGCAAAATACTTCAGGTGCCGCCGGCGCAGTTCTCGCGCGGCGTGGTTCATGGTGTGGCTGATCGTGCCCACCACCGGCAGGGCAAAAGCCCGTTCCAGCTGGCTGGCGGTCGAATAGGTCGAACCCAGCTTGCTCAGCGCAAAAGCCACGCCCGCGCCTGCGCCCAGCCCCAGGAACAGCACGCCAACCAGCAGCAGCGGACGGTTGGGGGCAGCCGGCACACGCGGCGTCGTTGGCGGATCGACCACTTCGAACTGCACCGCGCTGTGTTCGCTTTCAACTTGCCCGCGCAGACGCAACTGCTCGCGATCCTGCAGCAGTTCGTCATACTGCTGGCGCAGCACTTCATAGTCGCGGCTGATGCGCTGGGCTTCGGCGGCCGCACCCGGCTCTTGCGCCTGACTGGCCATCGTCGAGACCAGCTCCGAACGCAGCGCCGCCGCGCGCGATTGCAGCGACTGGATATTGGCCAGGTTCTGCGAACGCATGGTGACCAGCGAAGTATAGGTGGGATTGGCCGAACCCGAGCTGCCGTTGTCGGCCGAGGCCCGTTCGCGCAAGGTGGCGATCTGGCGGGTCAGCGCGCCCACATCGGGGTGGGAGTCGGTCAGCCCCTGCGCGCGGTACTGCGCCATCGTCGCTTCGGCCTGCATCAGCGCGGCTTGCGGACCGCCTGCGCCGGGCACGATGATGGTGCGCGGAGTGCCGGCGATCTGGCCTTCGATACCCGCCAGGTTGGTCTGCGCGGCGGCAAGGTCAGCCTCCACGCTGCGCAGTTCGCTGCGGGTGGCAGCCAGGCTTTGCTGCAAGGCGCCGCTGCCGCCGATCAGTTCGGGGTGCAGGGCCTCGAATTCCAGGCGGCGCTGTTCGGCTTCTTCCAACTCGCGCTGGCGCGAGGCCAGCTGGGTGTTGATAAAGTCGATCGACGAGGTCATCTCGCCGCGTCCGCCGCCAAGGTTCTCCTCGCGGAAAATGTCGATCATGCGCTGGACGATGACTTGCGCCAGTTGCGAGTTCTCGCTGTCGGACAAGTCGCTCCGGCCGCTGACGGCGGTGATCTCGAACACGTTCTCGCCTTCGCCGACGACCTTCACGTCCTCGGCCAGGCGGGCCACGGCGCGTTCCATCGCGGCCGCGTCGGTTACTTCCTCACCCAGCCGGGTGGAACGGACCACCTTTTCCAGGTTCACCGCACTCACCAGCGTCTGGCGCACACGGTCGATATTGCGTTCCCGGCTGCCGCTGCCCACGCCGATCTGGTCGGCCAGCACATCGTCGAGTTCGACATAGATGCGGGCCTGCGATTCGTAGCTGTTGGGGATCATGGCAACCACCAGCCAGCCAGCCAGGCACAGCGCCCAGGCAATGCCCAGCGCCAGCCAGCGGCGGTTCCACACCG
>JAZKFK010000460.1:0-3184 GCA_040386475.1 Pseudomonadota bacterium
CGCAGCTTGCCGTCCACGGCCACGAACTGCGCCAGCCAGATCCACCGGTCGCCCGCATCCCCCCCGCCAGGCAGCGCGCCGGGCCAGTAATAGGCCAGGTCGGCATGGGCATAGCCGGTGATATTGGCGAGCAGGATGCCAAGCACGGCGATCCCGCGAATGAGATCGAGCGCAACCAGCCGCTCGGCTTCGGCAACCGGCTTGGCGGAGGAATTGGCAGGTGCGGACCCCATTAGCGGGGTCTAGCGCCTCAGTTGCGGGTCACAAGACAATCGTGGCCGGCGCGTTGCAGCGCGGTACACGCAGCCTGCGCCTCGGCCTGGCTGGCAAAGCCATCGGCGAGCAGGCGGGTGACGCGGCCCGCAGGCACCAGCAACCGAGCATGGCCAGCCAGCTCGCGGCGGCCCTGCACGGTGGCCCACAGCCGATCGGCATTGGCGCGCACCCCGAAGGCACCCAGTTGCACTTTCCACCCGCCGGATGCGGCAGCGGCGCGCGGTGCGGGAGCAGGCGTGACGGCGGCAGCGGCAAGGGCAGGGGCAGGCGCCGGAGCCGCGCGAGCGACTACCACAGGCGCAGGCGTAGCTGCAGGACGCTGGGGCGCGGCATAGCCAGCCCCTGCGCTGGCCGGGCTTTGCGTGCCGGTGGCCCCGCGCGCTTGCGCCACGGCATCGCGCGCGGCGGCAACCGAAGGGGATACGGCGGTAGTGGCAACCGGGCGCGGCACGCGCGGCGAGGCACCCGCCACGGCCACAGCGGGCGCGGGGGCAGACGGCATGGCCAGGTCCGCCGCTGCAAGTTCAGCATTACGCGCGGCATCGGCGGCGGCCCGCAAGTCCACCGCCATCCCGGCGGCGCGCTGGCGATCCTCCATGCCGATATGCTGGTCCATCTCGGCAATCGCCGAAACCGCCTGCGGCAGGCCGGCACCGTTGGCCAGGGTCAGCAAGGCATAGGCCCGCACCCAGTCACGCGGCACGATGTCACCGTTGAAGTGGGCGACGCCCAGCAGGTACTGGCTGCGCGGATCGCCACGCCGGGCGGCATCCTGCACGTAAGGCAGGGCCTCGGCATGACGGCCGGCCTGGAACAGCATCAGGCCATAGGTATCGGCCGCCTGCAAGTGGCCGCCCTGCGCCGCGCGGGCATAGAGCTGTTCGGCGCGCGCGCCATCCTGCGCCACCCCGCGACCCAGGCGATAGGCCTGCGCCAGGTTGAACATGGCATCGGCATCACCGGCGGCGGCAGGGCCTTCCCACTCTGCCACGGCGGCGGCGTAATCCCCGCGGCTCCACGCCTCCACTCCGGCGCGCACATCGGCCAGCGCGGGCGCGGCGCCTGCCAGCGCGGCTACCCCTGCAAGCATGATCCAGTTCCGTCGCATCATTGCTCCACCCTTCCGCTGACGCGGGGAAATCCTGCCAGGAACATAGTAAACCGTGCCTTAGCAAAAGATTGATGGCCGCGCGATTATTGTCGTCCTCGGTACGGCAGCACTGATGTCTGCTGCCCGTCACCGATTTTTTTCGCACTGACGGGCCAAAGTAACCCGCCCCTTTAACCCAAAATAAAGGGTGATCTGCGAACTCGGGAACCGTGAAGGACCGGGCAGACCACTCTGCTCGTCCACTTATCTAGGGGGAACGGCCCGTGCGCGTACTGGCATTGGCATCTCAAAAAGGCGGATCAGGCAAGACCACGTTGAGTGGGCACCTGGCCGTGCAGGCCCAGCGCGCGGGTGCCGGACCGGTCGTGCTGATCGACATCGACCCGCAAGGCTCGCTGGCCGACTGGTGGAACGAGCGCGAGGCCGAGTATCCGGCCTTTGCCCAGACCACCGTGGCCCGCCTGGCCAACGATCTGGCGATCCTGCGCCAGCAGGGTTTCAAGCTGGCGGTGATCGACACCCCGCCAGCCATCACTATGGCAATCCAGTCAGTCATTTCGGTGGCCGAACTGATCGTGGTCCCTACCCGTCCCAGCCCGCATGACTTGCGCGCAGTGGGCGCCACGGTGGATCTGTGCGAACGCGCCGGCAAGCCGCTGATCTTCGTGGTCAACGCCGCCACCCCCAAGGCCAAGATCACGTCCGAGGCCGCGGTGGCGCTCAGCCAGCATGGCACGGTTGCCCCCATTACCCTGCATCACCGCACCGATTTTGCCGCCTCGATGATCGATGGCCGCACGGTGATGGAAGTGGACCCCGAAGGCCGTAGTTCGCAGGAAGTCACCGCGCTGTGGCACTATGTGGCCGATCGGCTGGAGAAGAACTTCCGCCGCACCGTGTTCGCCACGCCGGGCAGCAAGGTGCTGCAGGGCACCTCGGTCAACCGCGTGCAGCAAAGCAGCGGTTTCGGCCGCCGGGTAGCGCAGTAACATGGGCGCCCGGGTCCATGGGCAGGACGAGGGCGGCGGCAAGGTCGCTTCACTTGGGCCCTACCTGCTTGCCCGCAAGGGCGGCGCCCGTCCCGCCATGCGCTCATCGCAGCAATTGGGCGAAGCTGCCGAGGATCTTGACGATCTGGGCTGGAACGACACCGGCGAAGGCGCCCCTGCTGCCGAACCCGAAGTGAAGCGCCAGCAGGCGCGGCTGCTGCACAGCATCGCCAATGCCAACCTGTCCGCGACGGACAATAGTGCACCAGAGACCGAAGCCGATCGCCGCGCCCGCCGCGCCGCCTTCACCCTGCGGTTGGACGAGGAGCGCCACTTGCGGCTGCGCCTGGCCAGCACCGTGGCGGGGGAAAGTGCGCAGAACCTGGTGACCCGCGCGCTCGACGAATTCCTCGCCCGCCATCCTGATATCGAACACCTGGCCGCACAGGTCCGCAACCGGGGCCCGCGCGGCACCGGCCAGCCGGCTTGACGCAGCGCTGGCCTGAATCTGCCTTGGAGAGCATCATGGACACGCTTGAGACCACCATCAGCATGAAGGCCCTGGCTGTTTCCACGGCCATGGCCGGCGCACTGCTGTCCGGTTGCGCCGCCACCCCGGCACCGCGCGCCGATGTCTCGGCCACGCAGGCGCAAGCCGCGCTGGCCGAAGGCCGCGTCGATCGCGGCACCCGGCTGGCCGAACAGGCCGTGCAGGCCGAACCGCGCAACGCCGCGTACCGCGCCATGCTGGGCAAGGCTTACCTTGATGCCGGCCGCTTCGCCTCGGCCGAGACCAGCTTCAACGATG
>JAZKFK010000461.1:0-2612 GCA_040386475.1 Pseudomonadota bacterium
TGCCCAGGTCGACCACGACCGAGCCGAACTCGGAACGCTTGACCACGCCATGCACGACTTCGCCGATGCGGTCCTTGTATTCGTCATACTGGCGCTCGCGTTCGGCGTCGCGCACCTTCTGCACGATCACCTGCTTGGCGTTCTGGGCATTGATGCGGTTGAAATCCACCGGCGGCAGGGTTTCGGCGATGATGTCGCTGATCTGGGCGTCGGGATTGCGCTTGCGGGCGTCAACCAGAGAAATCTCGGTCTTGTCGTTCTCGACCATTTCCACGACATGCAGATAGCGCGAGACATGGGTCTCGCCGGTCTTGGGGTCGATATCGACCTTGATGTCGTTCTCGGTGCCGTAATGGGCCTTGGCGGCGCGCTGCATGGCTTCTTCCATCGCGGCCAGAACGACCTGCTTGTCGATCGACTTGTCGCGCGCGACGGCGTCGGCGATCTGCAGCAGTTCAAGCCGGTTGGCGGAAATTGCGGTGGCCATTCTACTTCTCCTGAGTATCTGACACTTTTCGTGTCTTCAGATCTTCGTTGATGAGCTTGTCGGTGAGCACGAGTTTCGCGTTGGCAAGGCTGCGAAACGGAAAACGGTAATCCAGATTGTCGGCGCGGATCATGACGTCCTGACCATCCAGCCCCAGCAGGGTGGCCTTGAAGCGCTTGCGGCCTTCGGTGGCGTGATCGCGCGGATCCTCGCCCGTGACGCTGCGCACCGGGGTGTGCAGTTCGATCTTGGCCTCATGGCCGGACCAGCGGGCAAAATCCATCAACCGGGTCAGCGGGCGGTCGATGCCAGGGGATGAGACTTCGATCTCATACTCGCCTGCGATCGGGTCTTCCGCCTCGATAAAATCCAGCAGCGCGTGGCTGAGGATGGCGCAGCCTTCGACATCCATGCTGCCGTCGGGACGCTCGGCCATCACCTGCAGCGTCTTGGCGCTGCCGCCGATCATGCGCAGGCGCACGAGCTTGAACCCCGCCTTTTCGATGACGGGTTCAAAGATCGGTTCGAGATGGACTGCCGCTGCGACTGCCAATTTTCCAAAGCCTTTTGCCCGCGGCGATCTTGCGACCGCCACACAACACGTCTTGTTGTTAGGGAATGGGCGCTATTTACGCCCCACGCAGCGTTAATTCAAGCCGCGTTACTTCTTTTTGACGTCGTAGATCTGCATCTGGGTGATACCCGGGGTGCCGGGCTTGGCCTTGGGCGGCGGCGGCGCAGCGGGCGCGAGCGCCAGGTCCAAAGCGTCGAAATTCTTTGGAGTCAGAAGCATATAGACGAACACCATGGTGATGACGGCGGCCACCGCCACAATCCCCAGATCGCCGGGATGGGTGCCGAAAACGGGCCGTTTTTCGGAATCGTGCTGCTTTTTGCGGAATATCATGGGTCTTTTTACAGCTTAGTGCAGCGGAAGCGCAAAAAAGTCGGCGGACCCTTGATGGCCTTGGTTTCATACCGGGTCGGCGGCCAGTCGGCGGGCCGGCTTTTCCAGTCCGAAGGCCCCTGGGCCAGCCATTCAAAGGCGGGATGGGCCATCAACCGCTCCAGCGCATAGGGAAGATAGCTTTTGTCGTCGGTGGCGAAACGAAGTTCCGCACCTGGCTTCAGCACCCGGACAAGCTGGTCCAGCATCTCCATCTGCAGGAAACGCCGTTTGTGGTGGCGGGTCTTGGGCCAAGGGTCGGGGAACAGCAGAAAGAAGCGGCCCAGGCTGGAATCCGGCAGGGCCTCGATGATGTCGCGGCCATCCCCTTCATGGATGCGAACAGTGTTCAGCGGAGTTTCTTCCAGCTTTGTCAGTAGCTTGGCGACACCCATCTCATAGGGATCGGCACCGATCATGCCGACATGGGGATGGTGGGTGGCCTGCCACACCAGATGCTCCCCGGCGCCAAAACCGACCTCCAGCCATACCTCCTGAACGCTGTTCGGAAACTGGCCCAGCGGCTCGGGGCCAACCTGCCAGGCCAGCTCTCCCAGCAGGGTACCGCGCAGTCCCACCTGCCGCGGCGACAGCTTGGGGCCCTTGCGCCGGCCATAGAGCTTGCGGCGGTTGCGGTCGGGATGGTCGGGGGTCTTTTCAGACATCGGTGCCTTAAACAGCATTCCGCCCCCATGCGCGAGCGCATGAGGGCGGAAGGCAGGCGTATCGAGGCAGCTTAGAGAGCGGCCTTAATTTTTTCCGCCAGGTCGGTCTTCTCCCAGGAGAAGCCGCCATCGGCATCGGGCTCGCGGCCGAAATGGCCGTAGGCGGCGGTGCGGGCGAAGATCGGCTTGTTGAGGTCCAGATGCTCGCGGATGCCGCGCGGCTTCAGGTTCATCATCTGCGGCAGGATCAGTTCCAGCTTGGCTTCGTCCACCTTGCCGGTGCCGTGCAGGTCGACATAGACCGACAGCGGCTCGGCAACGCCGATGGCGTAGGCGAGCTGGATGGTGCAGCGATCGGCAACGCCCGAGGCCACGACGTTCTTGGCCAGGTAGCGCGCGGCGTAAGCAGCCGAACGGTCAACCTTGGTCGAGTCCTTGCCGGAGAACGCGCCGCCGCCATGCGGGGCCGCGCCGCCGTAGGTGTCGACGATGATCTTGCGCCCGGTCAGGCCGC
>JAZKFK010000462.1:0-4763 GCA_040386475.1 Pseudomonadota bacterium
GCCGGTTTCGGCAAGATCTCGATGGTCAGTAACGGTTCATCGCAAGAGCCATAGCCAAACCTTATGTCCTCCACTCCACTCTCGCGTGAGGAACTGGTCGGCCTGCTTCTGGCGGGCGCGGCGCATGTGGCGCTGGCGTGGGTTCTGATCATGCACCAGCCGGAACCCAAGCCCTACACTCCGCCCGAGCGAATTACGGTGAGCCTGGCGGAAGAGGTGGCGCTGGATACCACCGCGCCCGATCCCTCGCCGGAGCCTGCCGCCGCGATGGCGCCCGAACTGGCGCCCTTGCCCGAACCGCCGGCAGCTGCCCCGCCGCCAGCGCCGCCACCGCCGCAAGTGAGGCCAACTGCGCGGCCTACACCGACGCCAACCGCCCGTCCCACCACGCGGCCGACTGCGCGGCCCACCGCGCGCCCGACTGCCCGTCCCACGGCGCGGCCCACTCCAGCGCCAACGGCCAGTCGCAGCGCGCGGCCAACACCTGCGCCAAGCGCTGCGCCCAGTGCCAGAAGCAGCGCCCGCGCTACGCCAGCGCCCACTCCCGCCGCAGGTGGAGCCAGCCGCATCAACGAGAATTTCCTCGATGGCGCCAGCGATTCCACCGGTGATCGCGGGCAGGCGGCGGATCGCCCCAGCGCGGCGCAGCAGGCCAGTATCGGCGCCGCGATCAGCCGCCAGCTGAAGCCGCACTGGAGCCCGCCGTCGGGTGTTGATGTGGAACTGCTGGTCACGGTGGTGCGGTTCCGCCTGAATCGGGACGGTTCGTTGAATGGAGCTCCGGAAGTCGTACGCACCACCGGACAAAACGAGGCAAACCAGCTTCAGGTTGCCCGGCACCAAGAGCAAGCCATTCGTGCTGTCCGACTGGCAGCCCCGTTCGATCTGCCAGTGCAGCTCTATTCCGGTTGGAGCTTGGTGAATGCGGTATTTGACAGAAGGCTAAACCAGTGATGATCCGAACGACACTTACTTCCCTCGCCTGCGGCCTCGCGGTCACGCTGGCACTGCCAGTCGCCGCACAGCAACTGACCCTGCCAGGCGAGGAACTGGCCACGGTGGAAAGCGCCGAGGAAGGCACCACCGTCACCGTCACGGCGGACAGCTGGAACGACCTGGGCATCGCCATCCCCGCCTTTGCCACCAATGCGGATGTGGCGACTCCCGCCAACGCGGCGGGCACCGGCGCGCTGGGGACCGAGTTGGCGCGCGTGGTGTTCAACGATTTACGCAACAACGGCCTGTTCCGCCCGGTCGGGCCGGACAGCCTGCCGCGTCCCGACTATCCGCAGATCACCGATCCCGCCTGGGGCACCTGGCAGGGTCGCGGCGCGGAAATGCTGGTGCAAGGCTACGTCCGTGCCAATGCCGACGGGCGGCTGACCGTGGGCTGCTATCTTTACGATGTGGCCTTGCAGGACGAACTGGTGCGCGAAGGCTGGGTGGTTACGCCCGCCGAATGGCGCCGCGCGGCGCACAAGTGCGCGGACCTGGTTTATTCGCGCTTGTCGGGCGAAAGTCCGTTCTTCGACAGCCGCATCGCCTATATCGCCGAGACCGGCCCCAAGGATAACCGCGTGAAGCGGCTGGCGATCATGGACAGCGACGGCGCCAATCACCGCTTCATCACCAACGGCCAGTCCACCGCGCTGACGCCGCGCTATTCGCCCGACTATTCGCGCATTGCCTACCTTTCATACCAGGACGGCAATCCGCGCATCTATGTCTACGATATCGACAGCGGGCGGCAGACGCTGGTGGCGCAAAACAGCAACCCCACCTTCGCCCCGCGCTGGAGCCCGGACGGCCAGTTCCTGCTCTATTCGATGGCCATATCCGGCAATACCGACATCTACCGCGTGCCTGCCACCGGCGGCACGCCCTTGCGGCTGACCAGCGGCCCGGCGATCGAGGTGGGCGGATCGTACTCGCCCGATGGCAGCCAGATCGTGTTTGAAAGCGACCAGTCGGGCACGCAGCAGTGCTATATCATGCAGGCCGACGGATCGAACCAGCGGCGCATCAGCTTCTTTGGCGGGCGCTGCGCCACGCCTGAATGGAGCCCGCGCGGTGACCAGATCGCCTTCACCCACATTGTCGGTGATTTCCACGTGGCGGTGATGGATACGCGCGGCGGTTCCATGCGCACGCTGACCAACGGCTGGCAGGATGAAGCACCCACTTGGGCGCCCAACGGCCGCATCATCCAGTTCTTCCGCTCTGCCCGCGACAATGGCGACAGCGCGATCTGGCAGGTGGACCTGACCGGCGAGAACGAGCGCCGCCTGAACACGCCCGTGGGCGCGTCCGACCCGGCATGGGGTCCGGTGCTTCCGTAGCTCCGCCTGCCGTGATCTCGCCACGTTTCACCGACAGAATGACTAACAACCAGAAGGAGATTCCCATGAAGCGACTGACCTTGCTGATCGCTGCGAGCAGCGTGCTGGCCCTTGCCGCCTGCAAGAAGGATCCGCCCGAAATCCTCCCGCCGGTGCAGCCGACTGCGGTGCCCACGTCGGGCCCAGCACCCACGCCTGCGCCCACCCAGACGGTCGACGCCCCCGGCACGCAGGCGCATTTTGCCCGCACCATGTCTGGCCGCGATGTCATCTTCTTCGATACCGACAAGTTCAACGTCGACAGCGAGGACGCCGCCGCGCTGCGCGCCCAGGCCGAATACCTGCTGCAATACCCCAATGCCCGCGCCACCATCGAAGGCCATGCCGACGAACGCGGAACCCGCGATTACAACCTGGCCCTGGGCGAACGCCGCGCCACTGCGGCGCGCAACTACCTGGTCAGCCTGGGCGTGCCCGATGCGCGCCTGCAGGTGGTCAGCTATGGTGAGGAACGGCCCGCGGTGACCGCTTCGAACGAGCAGGCCTGGGCCCGCAACCGCCGCGCGGTTACGGTGATGATCCGCTAAGGCTTAGCGGCCAATCAAAGGGAGGCTGGCAACAGCCTCCACCCCGGCGGGCGCGGAGGCAAAGGCTGACGCGCCCGCTTCGATTCGGGCCACATTGGCGGCAGGCGTTGCCACCAGCACGAAGGCGACCATCGCGAAGATGGATGCAGCAGCGGAAATGGCCATTTGCTTGCTCATGCGGAAACTCGATTCAGGGTGGTGTATCGCCAGTCCAGATAGGCTTGGTCAATTCTATTGCAATGCAACATTGGTAAGAGATTGTAACGCTGGACCTTGGTCCATGGCGCTTTCCAACCGGGCTGCGGGGTGCCTATAGGGAGCGAATGTCAAAAGGTGGTTTAAGCTGATGTCACGCTCCGGACGGTCGACGGACTGGGGGTTTCCCCGCTGGCGCGGCTATGGCTCGGGCCGGGACGCGGTGGAAGTGCGCATCTGCGACCGGCACAATTGCACGGAAGCTGGCAATTGCCCGGCACCCAAGAGCCCCAACAGCCCCGAACGCTGGTACTTCTGCGAGAAGCACGCGGCGGAATATAACAAGGGCTGGAACTACTTCGAAGGCCTGGACAAGGAAGAGGCCGAGGCCCGCGCCCGCAGCGAACAGCGCGATAACGGCGGTTATGCCGAGGCGCAGCACTATGGCTGGGCGGGCAGCGGCGACGGCAGCCGCAGTGCCGACGAGATGCGCGCGCTGGAAGTGCTGGGACTGGATCCCGACGCCACGTTCGAGGACGTGAAGAAAGCCTGGCGTGCGCGGGCCAAGGAATTGCACCCCGATGTTCGTCCCGGCGACGAGACGGCCGCGCGCGCATTCCAGGCGGCACAGGTGGCGTACGAAGTGCTCCGCCAGGGCGAGGAACGACGCGAGTGGCGCGGCTGAAGCGCTGCACCACTCGCGATTTCAGTAAAACTTAGTCGGCCAGCAGGTCGCCCACGTACTTGCGACCATCGGCATGGCTGGCCGAGAAGACGATCGCCAGTTCTTCGCGATTGGGTCCGGCCAGCACGCCCGAGAAGGCGCCGGTGAAAGCGTTGGGCGTATCGGTGATCGCTCCGCTGATCGCGCCATTGGTGCCCACGGTGCCTGCAAACGCCAGTACGGCCTTCTCGGTCGTCGTTGCGCCAACCGTCTCGAGCACACGGATCGTGCCGGAGATGGTCGGCGTGGTGGTGGCGCTGGCAGCCGGGACGATAGTGAAGGTGGTGGCGGTGGACGTGATCGCGCCCGGCACGGTCGTGCCCAGCGTGCCGCCTACTACGCTGGCAGTACCGGTGTAGGTAAGGTTGCTGGCGATCACCGTGGTGATGGTCACCGGAATGGAGAACACGCCAACACGATAACCGCGCAAGGTGCCCGCCACGCCGCTGCGCGTGAACGGATCGGTCCGCATGTAAGTGGCGCGGATCAGGTTGGTGAACGGCTTGTCCAGCCTCAGCGAAGTGGCATCGCGGGTATAGATCCGTTGCGTGGCCGTGGTGGTGGTCCGCTCGCTGGCCAGGTATTGCGGGTCGGTCGTCAGGTCAGGGAACCCGAAAACCACCTTCTCCGGTGCAATCTCGTAAGCCAGGCCGCTCAGGCCACTGATGCGCGAAGCATCGCTGAAAACCTCGGTGCCGCCGGTGGGCGTGAAGTTGGCGTAGATATATATGCCGCCAGTCGAAAGCGAGAAGGCCTTCGTAAAGTCGAACACGATCGGCGTGGCGCTGGGCGTAGGCGTGGGGGTACCGCTGCCGGTAGGCGTTGGCGTGGGGCTTGGCGTGGGCGAGGGGCTGCCCCCGCA
This sequence comes from Pseudomonadota bacterium, assembly GCA_040386475.1. Lineage (GTDB taxonomy): Bacteria > Pseudomonadota > Alphaproteobacteria > Sphingomonadales > Sphingomonadaceae > Alteraurantiacibacter. The sequence continues at coordinate 4,708 of JAZKFK010000462.1, forward strand.
AGAGGTCAGCACGGCGCAGCACAAGGCGGCGCTCAGCACGAGATCGAATTTGCGGA
>JAZKFK010000463.1:0-3111 GCA_040386475.1 Pseudomonadota bacterium
GCATCTGCAACCTCTACCTGCCCAACGGCAACCCGCAGCCCGGCCCCAAGTTCGAATACAAGCTGGCGTGGATGGAGCGGCTACGTGCGCGGTGTGCCGAGCATCTGGCGGCCGAGATGCCCACCGTGGTGCTGGGCGATTTCAACGTCATCCCGGAAGACAAGGACGTGTGGTCACCCGCCGCGATGGCCAATGACGCGCTGATGCAGCCGCAATCTCGCGATGCCTATGCCCGCCTGCTGGCCGACGGCTGGACCGATGCCATCGCCACGCTCAACCCGCGCGGCGGGGTGTGGACCTTCTGGGATTACCAGGCCGGCGCATGGCAGCGCGATCATGGCTTCCGCATCGATCACCTGCTGCTGTCCCCCGATTGCGCCGACCGCATGGTCAGCGCCGGGGTCGACAAGGAATACCGCGGACGCGAGAAAGCCAGCGATCACACGCCCGTGTGGGTCGAACTCAGGGCTTAGAGCCCCTCACTCATAAAACACATGGCTGTCGATGCGGGCAATCTGGGCCCGGCCACGAATCCATGCGGGACGCACGCGGGCAGCGTGGAAGTAGAGCGAATCGCCCACACCGCTGTCCCACAGGTCCTGATGCGCGATGCGCGCGATGGCGCGGGCGCGTTGCCAGGCGGGGGATGATGCGGGTGCGGACGGAATAATGCCGCCGCGCACGAACGAGAATTGTCCGCGCTGTGTGACCACCGAGCAGTAATCCTGCGGGAAAGCGCCGGATTCGGTGCGGTTGATGATCACCTGCGCAACGGCCAGCTGGCCGGTCAGTTCTTCTCCGCGCGCTTCGAAATAGACTGCCTGGGCAAGGCACGTCAGTTCGGGAGACAGCTCGCCAACAGGCATGCTCTCAATCAGCGCAGGCAGGGATGCTGCGGCAACAGGTGAGGAGGATTGGGAGGACCGGGAGGTCTCGGGAAGGGCCTGGACCACCGGCTCGGCCACAAAGCGCAGGGCGCTGGCGGGAGCTTCTGGGGTCTCGATCACCGGAAGGTCGATCTGCGCCATTGTGTCTTGGGCCAGGGCGCCGGAGAGGCCGACACCGGATAGGGAGGCAAGCAGCAAGCCAGCCGAGGCAAACGCCCCGGGGCGATGGAAAATACGATTCATGTGTCCTGTTGCTCAGGGCGGTGAGCGAGCCTGACGCAGGCTGGTGGCTCAGGTCAGCCCGGCAAGCGGACACTCATGACCATGAACCAGCGCAGGACCTGCCGGTCGCTCCCCGTCTGCGTACCCCGGATGCGACGTGATTGCCGCAATCGCCGGAGCCTACGCTCTGGAAGTCGGGCGCCACATAACGCTGCACCGCAGCATGTCAACCACGGGTTCCCGGGTGGCCGATGAACCGTTCTGCATCTGCGATGTCCAGCTCCAAGACCCAAAGGTCAGGGTCCTGCTGATGGCGGCGGGTGCAGTATTCGGAGAAATCGTAAGGGTTTTCAGGATCTTGTGACTTCGCAAGACCCCAATCACGGGTGCCGTCAGGCAGCGGCATGCGCTCGAAAGCGCGAGCCAAAGGACCATCGCGAGTGGCATTGTGGCAACAAACCACCAGCAAAGTTCCTGCGTCGCGCTCACCTTTGGCAAGCACCGTGGCGAACCCTCCGGCGGCCTGGACTGCGCGGATCAGGCCAGAAACCTCGAGATGGGCAGGCAGCCGCTCATCCATGAGCTTTAAGCCCGCGCGCTCTTAAGCAACGTCGCGATCCGTGGCATTGGTCAGCAGGCCGTACATCGCTTCTACGGTCGGCGCATCGGTCAGGGCATCGCGCACTTCTTCGTCGCGCATCAGGCGCGAGATTGCGGCCAGTGCATGAAGATGGGCCGCGCCGCTGTGCTCGGGCGAGAGCAGGCCGAACACCAGGTCCACCGGCAAGCCATCGGCCGCATTGAAGTTGGCCGGATGGCGCAGCTTCAACAAGGCAGCCATCGGCCGCTGGATCCCCGGAATGCGCGCGTGCGGAATGGCCACGCCGCGTCCGAAGCCGGTGCTGCCCAGCTTCTCGCGCTCGTCCAGATATTCCAGCACGATGCCGGCATCCAGGTCATACGACCGGGCGAACAGGTCGCTCAGCGTTTCCAGGATGGCCTGCTTGTCGGCCGCATCGACGATGGCGACCGAATCAGGCTTCAGCACATAGAGGGGATCCATTGGCTCTTGCTTTGCGAGTGTCACGATCCTGCCCGGTCAATCGGGCAAGATTGCGAAAGTGATGGTTTCGGGGCTGACTGACCAGGCCACCGATAACGCGGGGCGCTGGTCAAGATGGTTCGACCCAACCGATCGAGCCATCGTTGCGGCGATAGACCATATTATGCCTGCCGGTGCCAGCATTTTTGAAGAACAGCGCGTTGGTGTGCCGCAAGTCCAGCATCATCACCGCATCGGACACGCTGCATTCGGGTACGTCGACCCGCGTCTCGGCTATTACCGGCGGGGCATCGACCACCACTTCCTCGCTCTCGGGTTCGGGCTCGGGCATGGCGAAGATGGTGTAGGCAGCGTCTTCCTCGCGCGCGGCGTGGGCGGACTGCTCGTGCCGGTCCTTCAGGCGGCGCTTGTAGCGGCGCAGCTGCTTCTCGATTTTTTCGGCTGCCGCGTCGAACGCGTGGTGAGCATCGTGCGCCTGGCCGTGGCTTTTCAGGATCAGGCCCTGGTTGACGTGCAGCACGATATCGCAATCGAACGCGCTGCTGGGTGCCTTACCAAACGTGACATTGGAGGATAGCGCCCGGCTGAAATACTTTTCGATAATCGCATCCAGACGGTCCGAAGCATGTTCCTGCAGGGCGGCGCCGGTTGCCATTTGATGGCCGGAAACGCGGATATCCATAGAGCATTCCTCCTTCGTGCGAACTCGAGACTCTGGTGTTTAGGTCCCGATTGGGACTTAATTATGCCAGAGCGGAGATTCCAGTGTCGCGAGAAAAACGCTGTGCCGTTCAAGTTCCGCGGCACTGGGTGCATGGGGGCGGGCCGGGCGGAACTGGCCGATGCGCGGACGGAAGCGGGTGACTTCGATCACTTCCACGCTCGTTTCCGCCGCCAGCATAAGCCCGATCTGGCGCCCGCCGGTCAGCTCGACATAGA
>JAZKFK010000464.1:0-3779 GCA_040386475.1 Pseudomonadota bacterium
GGCGGCTGGACCTGCTGCGCGAAGCCGTGGGTGACGAGCCTGCGCAGTGGTTCCCGGCACTGACCGGCAAGCGCTGGCCCGGTTCGCCAACGCCCGATGGCGCGGTTGCCGAAGACGAGTGGGAAGCGGCCGAGTGATCGCCGCAGCCGCCAATCCGGCCCAGAATGCCGCCCAGTGCCAAAGCGCGCTCGACGGCGTGGGCGCAGGCATTGGCGCGTCGTTGCGCGCCATCGATTGCGCGGCGGGCGACATGTCGCAGGCTGCGTTCAGCCGCATTTTCGGGCCGGAAGGTGCCTTTGTGGTGCCGTTGCAGATCCTGCTGTCGCTGTTCGTGATCGTCATCGGCTATGGCTTCATCACTGGCCGCTTGCGCATTGGCCTTGGCTCGCTGGTGCCGCAGATGTTCACGCTGGTGACCGTAGTCACTTTCGCCACCAGCTGGATCGCCTTCCAGTCCGTATTCTGGAACCTGACCGTGGGCGCGCCCGACCAGATCGCCAGCGCGCTGATGGGCACGCAAGGCTCGGCCACCACCATCTTTGCCGATAAGCTGGACGTGGTGATGTATTCACTGATGGAAGCATCGGGCGGCGAAGGCGCTGCGGAAACCACGTCCATCTTCTCGCCGCCGGGCCTGTTGTGGAGCGGCGCGACCATGCTGCTGCTGGGCACCGTGGGCGTGCTGGCCACCACCAAGATCGCGCTGGCCGTACTGCTTTCACTCGGCCCCATTTTCATCGTGCTGGCGCTGTTCCGTCCAACGCGCGGGCTGTTTGCGGGCTGGCTGAAAGCCGTGGTGATGGTGGCGCTGGCACCGCTGTTCACCGTGCTGGCAGGTTCGCTGATGCTGGAACTGGCCACGCCGGTCCTGTCTTCGCTGATGACTTCGCCCGGCACCATCGACGTGCGCCCGGCGATGGCCTTTTTCATGATCGGCGCGGTGCACTTGGCGCTGATGGCCATGGTGATGAAGGTTGCCGCCACCATGGTCAGCGGCTGGACTGTGTTCGGCCTTTCGAGCAGCGCCGCCTCTCGCGCCGAGGAACGCAGCCAGCGCGCCGCCGATCGCGCCGCCATGCCGCCACCTGCCGCGCCCGCGTTGAATGGTGCAGTGGGTGCAGCCGCTGCCGCATCGCCAGCGCCCACGCGCGATATCCGCATTGCCGGAGCGATCCCGGCCGCCGCCAATGACAGCGGCGCCGCCAGTGGTGGCGGCACCAGCCGCGAAACGCGGATCATCACGCAAGGCGCAACGCCTTCAGCTTCGGGTCAGCCGGAATCGGCCAGCCCTTCGCGCGCACGCGGCATCGGCAGCCGCTTCAAGTCTGCGCCCATTCGTTCGACGGAGAAATTCTGACATGACCCGCGCCCTCATCGCAGCGGCCCTGTTGCTCGCCGCCACGGCCAGCCCTGTGCTCGCCCAGAGCGATCCGCGCCTTGTTACCCGCGAATACGCGCCTGACCGCGTGGTGCGCGTGGAAGGCCGCCCCAACGTGCAGGCGACCATCCGCTTTGGCCCGGACGAGACGATCCAGAACGTCGCCATCGGCGATTCGCAGGCCTGGCAGGTAACCCCCAGCCGCAGCGCCGACCTGTTGTTCGTGAAGCCACTGTCCGCCCGCGCCAGCACCAACATGACCGTGGTGACCAGCAAGCGGGTGTACCTGTTTGACCTGGTCGCCGGACCGGGGGTGCGCAATCCGCTCTACGTCCTCTCGTTCACTTACCCGGTTGAGGAAGTAGCCGAGGAGGAGACCCAACTGGCGGGCACCGGTCAAAGCGCCAACGAGGCGGAAATCGCCGCAGCGACGGATGACCTGGCGGTGATCGATCCGGCCACGCTCAACTTTGCCTGGGGCACTTCGGGCGCGCCCGCGCTGCTGCCTGAAACGGTCTATGACAATGGCACGGCCACGTTCCTTTCATGGCCTGCGGGTGAGCCGATGCCGGCGATCCTGGTGAAGAATGCCGAAGGTCTGGAAGGCCCGGTCAACTATGCCACGCGCGGCGGGGTGATCGTGATCGACGCCGTACCGGGCGAGATTATCCTGCGCTCGGGCGAAGACATGGCTACGCTGGTCTACAACGGCCCCGTCGCCACCGCCGATACGCGCAGTTGAAGGAGCAGAACCGATGAAACTTGCCATGCGCCTGCCCGAAAAGAACTCCCCATCCAGTTCGGGCGCCGCCGCGCGTGACGTGGACCCGCGCGAGAATGCGACGACCGAGGTGATCGACCTCGCCAGCCGCACTTCGTATCCCGCTGTGGCCAACCGCAAGGGCCATTCTGACGCGCTGGGCCTGGCCGCCGGAATCGGTTTTGTCGCGCTGATCGGGGCGGCGACCCTGTGGGGCCTCAATGCCGGGAATGACGGACCGCAGGAAACCGCCGACGGCGCCGCGGCCGGCACCGTGCCCCCCGCGCAAGCCGCCGTGGCCCTGCCGCCGCCGGATATCACTACCTTGCCCAGCGCCAATGCCGGAGCCGTGCAGCCGGGCGGCATGCCGCTGCCTGCACCGGGCCAGTCGGCCCCGATGGCGATGGACGGCTACCAGCCGCAAGGCGCACCGCAGGCCTATGGCAACCCCTACAACTCGCCCACGCTGGTCTATGACGGCGGCTCTGCCCCCGCGGTGACCGGCCTTGCCGCTGCCGTGGCGGCCGCTGCCGAAACCGGCGGGCAAGTTCCTGGATCGGGCACGGCGGGTGATTTCGCCTCGCGCATTGGCGGCGTGGGCGGCGGCACGGCCAGCGCGCGGGCCGATATCAACCCGGCCACCACCGTGGCGCAAGGCACCATGATCCCCGCGATCCTGGAAACCGCAATCAACACCGATGTGCCCGGCTATGTCCGCGCCGTGGTAAGCCAGGACGTGCGCAGCTTCGATGGCAGCCGCGTACTGGTGCCGCGCTCCAGCCGCCTGGTGGGCCAGTACCAGAGCGGGCTGCAGGCGGGGCAACGCCGCGCCTATGTCATCTGGACCCGCGTAATCCGGCCCGATGGCGTCTCGGTCAACCTGGCCAGCCCGGCCACTTCATTTGATGGCACGGCAGGGCTGGAAGGACGGGTGGACAGCCATTTCTTCTCTCGCTTCGGCTCGGCCATGCTGCTGTCGGTGATCGGCGGCTTGACCACCATCGCCAGTGGCGGCGCTTCGGTGATCCTTGGCGGCGGGCAATCTGCCGCCAGCACCGCGCTGCAGCAGGATGGCCAGCAATCGCCCACCGTGCGCGTGCGGATGGGTGAACCGATCCGCGTGTTCACCGCGCGCGACCTCGATTTTGCCCAAGCGCCGCGGCTGTAGTCGCCCCAAGCCGATAGCTGTCAGGTAACGAACCGTTATGTCCGCCGAGATACACCGTCTGGGTGATGAACCCCCAAACCAACCCAGCATGCCCGAGGCGAGCATGACTGCCGCACCCATTCCCGTCGCTGTCAGCGGCTCGGTCTATCTTGACGCTTACCTGGCGCCGTTCCGCCAGTGGCTGGATCGCGACACGGTGACCGAGATCCTTGTCAACCGGCCCGGTGAAATCTGGATCGAGGATGCGGCGCACCCCGGCATGCAGCGCGTCGCCGCGCCCGAAGTAGATGACCGGCTGGTGCAGCGGCTGGCGGAACAGGTGGCCCGTGTCAGCCACCAGGGCATCAACCGCGAGCATCCGCTGCTGGGCGCCACGCTGCCCGATGGCGCACGCGTGCAGTTCTGCGGCCCGCCCGCCACGCGCAAGCATTGGGCCATGGCCATCCGCCGCCACCGCCGGCTGGACCTGCCGC